>NZ_CALSOK010000012.1:0-79779 GCF_943787955.1 uncultured Paraglaciecola sp. | reverse complement strand
ATTCTCTGGATAGAGTGCTGACTTTTCGTAACGTACATAACTGGTATATGGAAGGCGGGACAAGAAGGCATGCGACAAGCGCATTTACCAGCTTTGCTATAATGCCCTTAAAGAAAGGCGGTGTAGTGAGGCGTCGTTGAGCACAAGCTGCCAGAGACAGCTTGCCTGATGAAGCATGCAAAAAAGCTCGGGTTATATGAAACAATCAGCTTAGTGAATAGCAGCGGCTGCAAAAAGCGGGCTTAACATTAGTCGCTGCAGAGTGATGTCAACCTCAACCCACTGGATACCATCTGATCATGAACGAGGCGTATGGACCTCTACCTCCCTGGATTGCGTTTAGGCGAAAAAAGACCGAGCCAAATATTTAGTCAATCGGTGAAAGCACGCGTATGACGCTCAAGTTTGTAAAACCCTAATCTGTAAAGCCGTAAATAACAAACTAAAGAAAAAAACCTATGAATGTATTGATTATAGGCGGCGGCGGTCGCGAACACGCGTCTAGCGTGGAAAGCAGCGCAATCGGCAAAAGTCTCCCACGTGTTTCTAGCACCGGGGAATGCCGGAACCAGCACTTGGAAGACAAGCTGGACGAATGTGGATGTAGGTGCAGAAGATGTCTCCTGCATTGGTCGGCATTTGCACGAGCAAAACCAAATAGACTTAACCATAGTGGGGCCCGAAGTGCCCTTAGTACTGGGTGTGGTGGATGCGTTCCAAGCCAAAGGCCTACGCATATTTGGCCCGTCACAAGCAGCCGCACAGCTAGAAGGTTCAAAAGCCTTCACCAAAGACTTTTTAGAACGTCACAATATTCCTACTGCTGATTATCAAAACTTTACCGAAATCGAGCCTGCCCTTGCTTATCTACAAGCAAAGGGCGCACCTATTGTGGTTAAGGCAGATGGTTTGGCCGCAGGTAAAGGTGTGATTGTCGCCATGACATTAACCGAAGCAGAAGATGCTATTCGTGACATGTTAGCGGGTAACGCTTTTGGTGAGGCAGGTAGCCGCGTAGTCATCGAAGAATTCCTCGATGGTGAAGAAGCGAGTTTTATTGTGATGGTCGATGGCAAAAACGTTTTACCTTTTGCCACCAGCCAAGACCATAAACGTGTTGGCAATGGTGATACTGGTCCTAACACCGGTGGTATGGGTGCTTACTCACCTGCACCCGTTGTGACAGCAGATATCCATCAGCGTGTTATGAATGAAGTAATTTATCCTACTGTGAAAGGTATGGCTGCTGAAGGCAACACCTACGTAGGCTTTTTATATGCTGGCTTGATGATCATGGCGGATGGCACTCCTAAAGTGATTGAATACAATTGCCGCTTTGGCGACCCAGAAACCCAACCTATCATGATGCGTTTTCAGTCTGACTTAGTTGAATTAGTTGAAGCAGCCTTAGACGGCAAACTTGACCAAATTCAAGCAGAGTTTGATACCAGAGCTGCTGTAGGTGTGGTTCTCGCGGCAGGCGGATATCCAGCTAGTTACGGCAAAGGTGACGTGATTGACGGTTTGGAACTTGGCGATGCCAACAGCAAAATATTTCATGCCGGCACTAAAAATATTGATGGCAAAGTAACAACCAATGGTGGCCGTGTACTGTGTGCAACTGCTTTAGGTAATACTGTTACAGAAGCACAACAGAATGCCTATAAGTTGGCTAAGACCATTAGCTGCAACGGCATGTTTTATCGTGATGACATTGCCTATCGTGCGATTGCTCGTGAGCAAAATAGTTGACTAAAGCCTATTATCGAATAGATTTAAGTAAAAAAGCGCTTCGGCGCTTTTTTTTGTTTTTAGCTTAGCGATACGGTGATCCTTTCAAACACGAGAATAAGTGACATTTTAAACTGAGTCAAGCTGGAGCACAGGGTTTAATGCTACAAACAATTGGAAATCATGGAGGAAAAAGAAATTAACGTCTACTGAAATCTTAAAATGAAATGCAAAGCTTTAAAAAAACTAGCTGCGCATCAAATACCATTGATGTGCCAGCATTTGGTTATGCTAACTCAATCAGATTAGTTAAGGTTTTTCGCTACACCCGCAATCAATGCATTAAGGCGTTCAGCATTTTTTCCAATATCACTGATACCCACCCGTGATTTACTGCGCGCATCAAGCATGGTCATCTGGCCATCGCTTTGAATGCGGATAACCACATCATCAACAAAACCGAAAAAAGTCGTCGTGTCATAAGCTTCAATCAAACCGAGGGTTTTGTCAGAACTGACTACGTCTAGCCCCATACTCTTAACTACCGATAAGGCTGCATCGAATACCTGCTCTGTTGTTTGCGGATATTTTTGCGTTTCTAGTTCAGGGTAGGCTTCACGCTGTTGGCTAGCAATGTCTTCACCTTGATAAGCAGCAGGGTTGGGAGCATCAGCACGCAATGCTAACATAGCGACGAATTTTGGCGGGTTAACTAGGTCTGTGGTGATATCGTGAATAGGAGGTACTGACTTGGCTTTATTCATCATACTTAGCGGCATAAAAATGGCCACCGCGGCACATAAAACTGCGACACCCGTCGCAGACCAAGAGATCGTTTTACGCATAAAAATGACTTGAACTAGCGCCAAAAGAATAGCCACAGCACCTAAAATTAGTGCAATGCGCATCGCTAAAAATGCCTCCATCAAACCCAGTATGTCTGCTTGATATAACGGACCAGAAAGAAGCAGTAGTAATAAAGCTAAAACACCCGCAATTAACGTAAGAATTTTCATAAAAATCATGTCCTTTAAATAAGTGGCCTGTAATTTATACACGTAATGATAATATAGAAGTTAAGACTGTATTCCTAATTGATTCACCTAAAAGGTAACCATCACTCACTATGATGAATGATACATGGATTAGGCTTGGAGTTTTCATTACTGTACTTGCCATAATGTTACTCTGGGAAAGCGTGAAGCCCAATCGTCTATCGCCTGTGAGCAAAGGTAAACGCTGGCTAAGCAATTTTTCTATGGTTTTACTAGGTACGGTGGTGGCGAGGCTAATGATACCGACAGGTTTGGCCGCTATGACTATCTTCGCACAAAACAATCACATCGGTTTGTGGAATCATGTTTCAGCTAATCTGTGGTTAAGCGTACCTGTCACCGTATTGTTATTGGATTGTTTGATTTACTGGCAACACCGACTTTTTCATTGTATTCCCATGTTGTAGCGTATACATATGGTTCACCATGCTGATCCACACCTCGACGCTTCAACTGGTTTACGTTTTCACCCTATTGAAATTGCCCTGAGTTTAATGGTGAAAATTGCTGCTGTACTTCTTCTAGGTGCTCCTGTATTGGCTATTTTGATTTTTGAAATATTACTTAATGCCACATCTATTTTTAGTCATAGCAATATCAAACTGCCTGTTAAGCTCGATAAGTTATTGAGAACCCTCATCGTGACCCAAGCGATGCATCGCATTCATCACAGCCAGGTTATAGCTGAAACAGACAGTAATTTTGGTTTTAATTTGTCTATTTGGGACAGACTATTCGGTAGTTACACAGAAAAAGCAAAAACGGGTGACGATGCTATTAAATTGGGCCTGAAAGAGTATTCAAGCCCCAAAACCAATACCAGCCTTAAAGCTTTGTTGTTGATGCCGTTTAAACAAAAGTCACATTGAGTAACCGAACAAGATTAAAGTTTTAATCTTTCAATTACATAACTCAACACAAGACCTAACAATCTCCAGATTAAGACTACGAACACATTGCCAGACAGCCCTGTACCCAAACAAGCTTAAATCTGCTTCGCTAGTGAACACTGACAGCGTTTGATGAGTTGAGCAGGTATCCGTAAACATTGACAAAAAAAGGGGGAGTAAGTGCTATTTCACGCTTAACGTAAACGTATCTGCAGAGCCCTCTGTCAATATCAAGGAAAGTGCGAAAACGCGAACACAGCTTACTGACACTGTATTGGAGGTTAAAGATAACGAAATCGAACAGGTGCTTAGCGGGCAAGCTCAGTTTTTATATAAGCTTCAAGTCTAGCTCACAGATGACAGACAAAGATATATATATACCCTTCAACATGCAGACTACGATCTAGTGTTTATGGGTTTATAAGCTCCAAATATCGATGGATTAGAAGTCTGCTCAATAACAAAATAGTCAAAGATGAGGTTCAAAAAAAGGCTTGATGCAAGTCTTAGCTCACATCTCGCTAAACCAAGGGAATCATGTCCAGTGAGATAAAGTCACGAATCGATACCTCATGTTTAAAGGCAATCCTTGACAACAAAGTGCACTATAAAAGATTACGGTTGACTGCAGACCAATCTTATTGATGTAACAATCAACAACAGACCTTAAAAGAGCGTTCAATACCATTTCGCATAGATAATTAACCTCTCAGGAGGTGCCAGCGCTTAATCAATAGTCGCTCTGCCATCAAGTTTATAGATCTTGCCACCTTTCATAACCATATCAACGTTTTGCAGTAAGTTAATGTAACGAAGTACATCACCTTTCACGGCAATAATATCAGCATACTTTCCCGCAGTGATCGTACCTGATTTATCATTGACTTTCATTAGCACGGCTGGCCAATAAGTTGCAGCTCTTATAGTATCCATTGCCGAGATATTCATTTCGTTAACCCAAAAGGCCATTTCATTCCAAGTACTTTGGCAATGGAATTTAGTGGGGATGCCGCTATCAGTCCCTATTAACATCACAACGCCTGCGTCTTTGAGTTGTTGGATTTTGTTTTTAAGCGTTGGCTTACGTAGTGGTGTGAGTTGCATATAATCCAACTGCCCCACGTTTTTTAAAGATGTCTTAATATCTTTTATCGTGCTTGGCTTTAAGCCTCGATGCCAACATTTATTGTCTAATCTTTCTGGGTTAGCGACAGTTAAATCGTAGTTCCATAAACCTTCAACTGTAGGGGTCCAATACAAAGGTCCTCCGGCAACTCGCCCTTTAGCGGTGCGTTCAATCAGTTGCTCAATTATATCATCAGGATAAGCCGGGGCTGTAGTCAAGCCAGTATGCTCAAAATTGTCGACACCAATTTCTAAGCCACGTCTAATTTCGTCAGGTTTGTGTGAATGAGCCACTACAATAAGGTTGCGTTTGTGTGCTTGGTCAACCACAGCTTGTGAAGTTTTCAAACTCATCATGTCGTGGTCAATAAGCTTTATAATATCAACACCCGCATCTGCAAGCTGATTCACTTTTATTATGGCATCCTTTGGGTTATCTACACCCCACCTAAAAGCTTCTGTACCGGGATAAGCTTTGTGCTGAATAAAAGGGCCTGACACATACAAACGCGGCCCCGGGATTTCACCATTTTCAATTTTTGTTTTTATATCTATAGACTCTTTTAAAGGTGCGCCTAAATCTCTTGCACTGGTGATACCTGCTAATAATAACTGTACAGCGCTGGCGGGCATGATTTCAGAGCCCCGTTTGTCTGCATAGGCTTTATCCCAATAAGTGTAATCGGAATGGCCGTTTAACATTAAGTGCGCGTGGCTCTCCCACAATCCGGGTAAAACATCCATACCTTCAGTTGAAATAATTTCATACCCATCAGGAATGGGAAGTGTGGCCACAGTACCGACCTTTTCAATCATGCCATTTTTAATAAGAATAACGCTGTTGGCTAGTGGTTGATGTCCAAATCCATCAATCAGCCTGCCGCCCACTAAAGCTTTATCCTGAGCCTTTAGCGGTAAAGAAAATGCAAATAACAAACTAAAAAATACCAGAGTAAATTGTAAAAATCTAAGGGGCTTTTTGATGGTCATATCACTATTCTACATATCAAAATGAGGGATACAGAAGATAACCCTAAACAACATAATTGCAAAGCATAAGCGCTCAATAGGTTTTAGCGAGTAACTCATTGCAAATTATCAGCTTCCATAGTTAGTGGCTAATCGACACCATCAGGACAAGTTGCCAATTTCCACCCCCCCCTCGGTTGTCATGTTATTTTGCCCCATACCACTGATTTCTGTACTTACCAGACGTTCAATACGTTGTGAATTAATTAATTTTGTATTTTGAGTTAACTTCTCAGCCGAGTCTGTTAAGTGTGCGATAACCAGTTACAATCCTTACTCCAGCGGTTATAAAACAAGCTGCAGTATAGACCAATGCAATAGGTACAAAGTGCTCTGGAAATAAACAAAACAGACACAACACCACTATGGTTTCGAAACCTTCGGCTAAACCGCCCATATAGTGCATGCTTTTATTGGGATATTGCGGGTTATCAATATTGTGTTTGCTGGCCATGATTGAAAAGGCTAAAAAGCAACTGCCGGTTGCGGTAAAAGACAACATTAATAAGCTACCTACTAATGAATTTTGTTCTGGGTGGCTGACAATAAAAGCAAAAATGATGACAGAGTAGAAAATAAAATCTAAGCTGATGTCTAAAAAACCACCTGCATCAGTAGTGTGAGTTTGTCGGGCAACGGCTCCATCTAAACCATCACAAATTCGGTTTATTATTATCAATACCAAGGCCACAGTAAAGTGCTCAGCAATGATCGCGGGAACGGCTAACATACCTAATAAAAACCCAACTATTGTAATTTGATCAGCGCTAATCCCAAATCGAACAAATGGCTTAGCCAACAATACCAGCACAGGCCTTAATAATTTATTAAGTATTGGGTCAATCATGGGTTATTCCTATCCAAGCTTATTTGATGCTGATCTTTTTGAAGAAAAAAATCAGCTAAATTTAATTGTTTGGCGGACTCAGGAATATCGTTTTTATCGTGGGTAACCATAATACTGGGGATATGCTGCTGTGCTAATTGCTGAAATGCCCAGCGGCCTACTTGTTCACGATTAGTTGGATCCAGAGCTGCAAAAGGTTCGTCAAGCAACATTACCTTGGGCTTATTCGCTAAAGCCCTCACCAAACCTACTCTAGAACGCTCACCACCACTGAGGTTTTGTGGGTAACGTTCACCAAGGTGAGCAAGGTTGATTTGCTCAAGCATTCTCATTGCTTCTATACGGCGCTGTTTTTTTGAAGAAAAATGAGTATCTTTAGGCAGAGCAAAACAGATATTGTCTTGCACACTAAGATGGGGGAAAAGATACACATCTTGCATCAGCAGGCCTATATGTCTGCGTTCAATTGCCTGTTGGCTTACATCAATATCGTCAATTAAAATTTTCCCGCTGATATTGACATGCCTAGGTATATTACCCAATAACCAGTGCAATAATGTAGATTTACCTATACCGCTAGGGCCAGTAATCACTAACAACTCACCCTTACCCAACTGAATATCCGGTATCTTAATTTCCCACCCTGTGGCATCTATTTGGCAATCAATGAGCTTTAACATCTACGCTTCCTCGAAATCTTTGCGCTAACAGCGCTGCCATTAAAAATGCCACAAAGGGTAATACCGATTGCAGCAAAATATACAGTGCCATAACATCTTGCTGGCTACCCGTACCAATCGCTACTGCTTCTGTGGTGATAGTGGTCACTCTACCTGCACCTATCATTAAGGTTGGAATATATTGCGCAACACTCACCGAAAACGTAATTGCAAAGGCTGACAAAACAGCCGGTAGCAATAATCGAAAACGCACCTTGTACCAACACTGCCAATAGGAATACCCAAAACTTGCAGCCAACAATTCATATCGAGGTTCAATGCTTTGAAAAGGCCCTTTTAATACCAAGTATGCATACGCAAAGGTAAAAGGCAGGTGTGACAAAATAATCCAAGCACTGTGATAACTGCCCTCTAGCCAGATATGTGAAACCTGCCAACCTAATACCATACTCAATTGTGGCAACAATATTGCGAGCAGCCAATAATAGTCAGGTAAATAGACACCTCTGCGCCGCTGTAACTCTAAAGCCAAAAGCGCACAAGCCACTCCTAACAAACCAGCGACCAATCCAATCAACACAGAGTTCTGTAGTGGTAAGGAGAAAAACAACCACTCATCTTGCCATAATCGTGTATGTAAACTCGCTAATAGGTTGCCATCAGTCTGCCAGTTGGCACCAAATGACCAAAGAGCAAATACCATAACCATTAACAGGGTTAATACACCCGTCATGGGTAACCAAGCGACAAATAGCCGGTTGATTATACCTAAACGGATTGTGCTACCCAGTACCGCCCAATTTTTACAGGCTATAAACAGCAGTTTTTCGTGAGCATATAAAGCAACAATAGATAGCACCAAAAGCCCCAGTAACAATACATTAGCCCAAAATGCTAAAGCCTGATCGCCAATACCAAAACTGGTCTGCCAGCGATACATAGAGACCGCAAATAACTCAGGAATATTAGGTCCAACTAGAAAACTGATATCTACCACCGACAGGGTATAAGCTGTAGCAGCTAACAAAGCTAATCGAGATTGTTTGAGTAGTGGCGGGAAAACTAAAAACCACCAGCAACGATAATCTTGATAACCCAATGCTTTACCCTGTAGCAGCCAATATTTAATCGGTAACTGGCAACCTATCGCACTAAAAATTAATAGAAAAAAGGGTACCTCTTTTATGACTATAGCAATGATCAGGGTTGATAATCCTTTGCGTGGTAACCCTGAGTCGACAAAAAATAAGCTACCATTGCTGAACAAAAATACTAACCCTAAGGCGACAGCAAGGTGCGGTAAAGATAGCAGCGGTGCGAGATATTTTTCAAAGGACTGTAAACGTCGACTTAAGTGATATTGGCTATACACCATAAACGCAATATACAACGATATTAAGGTACTAAATATCGCACTGAATAAGGTCATGAGTACCGAAGTGGATAAACCTTGGTAGGCTAAAAAAGGCCGAATGTCGGCAAAGGTGATCTGCTCTGGTGGCCACAGCCCAACAACAATGCCTAAGCTTGGCAACAAAGAAATCAAAGACACCAGCAACCATCCGCTGGCGAGTCCTATCCGCCGTAACGTTGCTGCCATGCATCCTCAATAATTACATGCCATGAACTGTGAAGTTCGGAATGGGCAGGCATAGTTGCTTTTTCATCGAGCAAAGAAGTAATCACAGAAGGGTCACCCCATACTCCAGAGAATTTTTCTTGTTGCGCTTTTTCACTCAACATAAAGTTAATCACCACTTTTGCTGCGTCGGGGCTAGGTGCCGATTTTGGGATGGCAAGGTTATGACTATTGGTAATGGCACCATCAGCAAAATAACGCCTAACACTCGACTCAGAAATTTGTTGGGTACTTTTTTCTTTTTGCCATTGATTAGGGTTAAAACTCACAGCCATCGAGAGCGTTTTTTGTTGATACAACAACAGTTGTTCAGCTGCCGAACTCGGAAAGGCTTTTCCTTGTTGCCATAAATATGGATGTAGCTGATCTAAGTATTGCCATAGAACCGGTAATAATTCATCTTGAGCTTGCTTTGTAGATGACTTATACAAACGAGGGTCGGCATCGGTTAAGTTGACTAAGAGTTGCTTTAAAAAAGTGGTGCCATGGAATTCAGGTGGCCGAGGATACGTAACTGTTTTAGGCTTTTTTTTCGCAATATCTAATAATGATTTTGCACTAACTTGGGGTGGTTGAAACACCCCATTTTCAGCAATCAGGTTAAATTGACCAATACCCCAAGGCACTTCAAAACCATCCATAGGCTCACCAAAATCAACCGTGATAGGTAAACTATCAACAGCTAGAAAAGTAGCGTTGGGGATAGCAGACCATAAATTTCCCAGCAAAAAACCTTGTTGCTTCAAATACGCAAAGTTTTCTCCGTTGACCCACATCAAATCAATAGCACTGGTTCGGCCATTTTCAGCTTTAAGTCGAGAGACAGGTTCAGAAGGGTCAGTGACTTTTACGTGAATTAGTTTTATTTGATATTGCTGAGCGATTTCTCGGGTGGCCCAACGTAAGTATTCATTTACGGCCTTTGAGCCGCCCCAAGCATAGAAATACACCGACTGACCTACGGATACTTTTAGGGTTTGTTGCCACTGCGCACTATTTGCTTCAACAATAGTTTCTGATTTTAATTCTGCGTGAACCTTAGCAGTTGCAACGAAAAAAAAAACATAACAAATTGCGAAACTGTTGGTCAACGCCTTAGAAAGTCGAAATATCATTTAACCGCCAGTCATAGTCTAAAAAGCTAATTCTATAGTTCCGATTTTGCAACCAAGTCAGTTGCTGAGGATCATCAGCGATATCTGTTTGATAGGCTGTAATAAGATCATTGAGACTATTAAAACCCTGTTGACCCTTCTCAAAATCTTCCCCGTACCATTTGAAAATAGCAGAGAGCTTCACACGATTATCCCTGAGGTTGATAGTGTTGCGTTGATCATCAGATAAAAACTGTCGCATTTGATCATCCAGTTGCTGATCCAATTTGTCAGCAACAAAGGCTTCGTTTCTTAAGGGCGGACAACTTACTGCTGCACACACCAAGGCTGTATGTATCCGCGGGCGCTCAAACCAGATACGGATCATGTTGTGTTCAATATCATCTAAACTGTGCTTATCATCAAGCAAAGTAAAAAACGTTTTTTTCCATGGGCTAGAAAAAAAGCTGCCTAAATCTTTAATTGATTCTACTTTGCCGCTTTGAAACTTTGCATAGTTATGGTGAATCAGCTGTAAAGTAAAACCGTTGTAGGCATTAATCAAAAAGCTAAGTTGCTCATCACCCGTCCATAACTGGTAGTCACTTTGTTTGACTGAGGATAACGCGTTCAAGTATTGGTTTAACTTTTCAGGTTGCTTGTTGAGCAGCGCATAATCTACCCGCGTTTGCTTTTTATTAGGCGACAACCTCACCACATCACTCAACACCTGAGTGAATATTGAGTGTTGGTGGTCAAATGCATGGACGATAGCTGAGTTCATCAACAAAACCGCCGCAAACAAGCAAGATAAAATTTTTCCATTAACAAATTTACCATTCATTTATTTACACTCACTTATGAACGACGCCAAGTATGAAAGCGTTCAACAAATGCCAGTAATTTTTCAGGTGCGTTAGCCTTTTTCCAGTTCCCTGCGGCGTATTTACTGGCTTCTGCCATAGTGGGGTAGATATGAATAGTACCGAGTATTTTATTCATACCGAGGTTGTATTTCATCGCTAAAACAAACTCAGCGATGAGCTCTCCTGCTTGCGCCCCTACTATGGTCGCACCTAATATTTTATCTTTACCAGGAGGCGTCAGAACTTTTACAAATCCACGAGCATGGTCATCTGTTAACGCACGGTCTAATCCGCCGATATCATACTTGGTAACTTCGTAAGCAATGCCCTGTTCTTTTGCAGCTTGCTCGTTTAAACCCACAGTGGCAATTTCTGGGTCGGTAAAGGTTGCCCACGGAATAACCCGATAATCGACTTTGAAGGTTTTAAAGGGCCTAAATAAGGCATTCACCGCTGCATACCAAGCCTGATGAGCTGCTGTATGAGTAAACTGGTATGGACCCGCCACATCACCGGCGGCCAATATGTTTGGATATTTAGTTTGTAACATCTCATTGGTCACCACCACTCGGTTGGTTTCAATGTCCAACTTTTCTAAGCCAAAACCTTTTAGGTTGGCTATTCGCCCGACTGCTATCAATATCTCATCAAACGGCAATTTCTCTTGTTTACCGTCTTTCTCTAAAACAATAAATTTACCTTCAGCAGTTTTTTCGATAGCAGTAGCGGTGGTATTCAAACGCACATCTACACCGTCTTTAATTAATTGATCATACAAATACTGCGCTGCATCTGGGTCTTCTTTGGCGAGCAATTGCGGCAGCATTTCGACTTGCGTTACTTGTGTGCCTAAACGACCGAATGCTTGAGATAACTCACTACCAATCGGCCCACCACCTAACACCACTAAACGTTTAGGCTGCTCTGTTAAGTCCCATAAATTATCCGCGGTAAGGTAATCTATATCTTTTAAACCCGGAATAGGTGGCACAAAGGCACTGGCACCCGTAGCAATAACAATATTTTTAGTGGTTAACGATTGAATACCATCAGCGGTGTGAATATCAACTTGCCAAGGCGATACTATCGTTGCGCTGCCTGTTATTACTTTTACCCCAAGGGACTCATAACGTTCAATAGAGTCGTGAGGCTCTATCGTTTTGATCACGCTATGCACTTGATTCATTACCGCTTTAAAATCGACTTCTGGTGCTTGATAATTCACGCCTGCATTGGCAGACACTTTATGTGTATGCGCTAATTTACTTGCATGTAATAAACTTTTTGAAGGTACACAACCTGTATTTAAACAGTCGCCACCCATTTTGTGCTTTTCTACTAAGGTGACCGATGCTTTAACCGCAGCCGCAATATAAGCGGTCACTAATCCTGCAGAGCCAGCGCCAATAACCACCATATTGCGGTCAAATGTCTTCGGTTTTTTCCAGCCTCTATAAACGCGCTTTTGTTTGATGAAGTTCAACATAAGCTTGGCAATAATGGGGAATATTCCGAGTAAAACAAAGGATAAAATCAAATCTCGAGAGACGATGTCAGATACGGCCTCTATTTCTGCTAATTGCGTACCTGCATTGACATATACCGCAGTCCCTGTAAGCATTCCCACTTGGCTGACAAGATAATAAGTGACCGTTTTAATACTGGTCACGCCCATCACTAAATTAATAACAAAGAATGGGAAAATTGGGACTAATCGCAAACTTAATAAATAGAAAGGACCGTCTTTTTCAACACCTTTATCTATCGCTTTGATGCGCTCTGAAAACGTTGATTTGACCCAATCTCTCAGCAAAAATCGTGACACCAAAAATGCCAGAGTGGCACCTATAGTAGAAGCAAATGAGGCCAACAATAATCCAAAACCTAAACCGAATAAGGCACCCGCACCTAAAGTTAAAATAATGGCGCCGGGCAAACTAAGAGCAGTAGCAGTGACATAAATAACAAAATAAACAATGAATGCCTGCAACCAGTTTGAATGAATGCATTCAGCCAAACCTTGTTGGTGCGCCTTCAAGCTTTCGAGAGTCAGATACTGCCCTATATCAAACATAAAAAAGACGGCGATCAGCATCACTATAACGGCAAGAAGCATCCCTCGTTTAAAATTCATTTTGTTTTATCCCTTAGTTAATAGTATTTACCGCTGGATTTAATACAGTCTTGATACGTCATTGCAGTTGATTATATATTTTATCTCTTAATAGAACAGGATATGACCCCAGCATAGCGAATTTTATTTCGTGATAGTGGCAGTAATAGCTAATAAATAGTGCTTTTTGTGTGAAACAGAGACAGCTTTGACTGCCCTTGTCACATCCACTGATTATGTGCCTGCGCGATTCTACGAACGTCATAAAGAGCATTGTGAATATGCACATGTCAATCTAACCCTATGTGACTAGCCAATTCGCCACTACATAGAACTGCACCGGCAATATTAGCTGCACAGACCATCCCATGAAGATGTAAGTGCATGCCTTAAGTAAGAGTACAGAATTTTATTGGCTGCACTGAGTATTTTGTTGATCATAACTGAGCCTGACATTACATTTTTCTGGACATGCTCATCCAAAGTGACAAACATTTAAACTGAAAGTGAAACAAACTTATAACGATGGTAAAATGATTCTGTAAGAATAGGGCGAACTGGAAAGGCGGCGCATAGGTTATATATTAACCAAAATGAAACCCGGATGATGTTTAGCATTATGGATAATCGTCACACTAAAAAGGCTGTTATAGCAGGCCCACATTGCAATGATCCGATTTAAAAACAGTAAAGCAGTAACTCTTTCAGTCAACTAGTTCTTGACCCGAGTAGCAAGCTTGCTTATAAATGACATCCATTAAGCAGCAAAGTGCGTTGAATGTCAGTTAAACATCCCATAATCGCCATCACTGGTTCGTCTGGTGCAGGCACAACTATGACAACCAATGCTATACGGCATATTTTTCGTAACTTGTCAGTCAATGCAGCGGTAGTAGCTGGAGACAGCTTTCATAGGTTCACACGTCCTGAAATGGAAGTTGCGATCCGCAAGGCGCAAGAACAAGGTCGACACATCAGTTATTTTGGCCCCAAAGCCAACGATTTTGAAATGCTCGAATCTTTGTTTACTGAATATGCACAAACTGGCATGGGCAAACATCGTCAATACCTGCATACTTTTGATGAAGCCGTACCCTTTAATCAAATGCCCGGGACCTTCACCCCATGGCAAGACTTACCTGAAAACACCGACGTACTGTTCTATGAAGGTTTGCATGGCGGGGTAGCCAACGACGAAGTAGACGTGGCCAAACACGTTGACTTGCTAGTCGGCATGGTGCCCATAGTCAACTTGGAGTGGATCCAAAAAATTGTCCGGGACACCACAGACAGAGGTCATTCTCGCGAAGCTGTCATGAGCAGCATAGTGCGTAGCCTTGACGATTATTTTAAATACATCACACCACAATTTTCACGCACCCATGTCAACTTTCAGCGTGTACCCACAGTCGATACATCTAACCCCTTTAGTGCTCGGGAAATACCCAGCCAAGACGAAAGTTTTGTAGTGGTGCGTTTTCGCCACGAAATGAAAAGTGTTGATTACCCCTATTTACTCAAAATGATTGATGGTGCGTTTATGTCGCGTATCAATACCATAGTCGTACCCGGTGGAAAGATGGGTTTGGCCATGGAGCTTATCTTAATGCCACTTTTAGAAGAGTTGATGGATAAGAAACGCCGTGCAGATTTTCAAATGGACTGGGTCAGTGAAAAGTAAACCGGACAATAGCCAATGAATCATGAACCAAAGCTTTCTTTTAAAATTCGGGTTTTGATTGGTATTATTGCTGTTCCATCATTACTTTTGGCCGCTATGATTATTTCAATGCTCATCAACCAAACAGCGGGCGAGATCAGTTTTTTTGAAGTGATTTATTCATTGGTAGGTGTTTTCGCTATGTATGTCGCTTTAACAGGTAAAAAATTCTTTTAAGTTCATTTTCACTATCAATGTTATCGCCTGTGACAAACTTTGTAACAATCCAAATGCTTTGACAGCCATGGCAACCTTTTGAATTAACGGGCTTTCACATGTAATGTATTCAATTAAGCAACATATAGGGATTGGGATTAGGTTATGGGACAGGAAACAACAAAGATTTTAGTAGTCGATGACGATATGCGCTTACGCAGTTTATTGGAACGCTACTTAATTGAACAAGGTTTTCAAGTCAGAACCGCTGCTAATTCTGAACAAATGGATAGATTGTTAGAGCGCGAAAATTTTCATCTTATGGTGCTTGATTTGATGTTACCCGGTGAGGATGGCTTATCTATTTGTCGTCGCTTACGTCAAAAAGAAAACGGGATCCCCATAATAATGCTGACGGCTAAAGGTGATGAAGTGGATCGTATTATTGGCCTAGAAATGGGCGCAGACGATTATCTACCCAAACCCTTTAACCCCAGAGAATTACTTGCCAGAATCAAAGCAGTTCTGCGCCGTAAAACCACCGAAGCACCAGGCGCACCTTCTCTTGAAGAACAGATTATTGAATTTGGTAAGTACTCACTTAATCTTGGCACTAGAGAAATGACTGCCGAAGACCAAGCAATGACCCTCACCAGTGGTGAATTTGCAGTGCTCAAATCTTTAGTTACTCATCCTAGAGAGCCCCTGTCCCGTGACAAACTGATGAACCTAGCACGAGGTCGAGACTATAGTGCGCTGGAGCGCAGTATTGATGTACAGGTTTCCCGCTTGCGTCGCATGCTTGAAGAAGATCCTGCAAATCCACGTTACATTCAAACTGTTTGGGGCCTTGGTTATGTGTTTGTTCCAGATGGTGACAGCGCGGCTTAACATCCGTGCTTAACGTCCGTGCTTAATACTAAGTGAAGTTCCTACCCAAAAGTGCCTTTGGCCAAACCGTTTTGTTGATTAGCATCTTACTGTTTATCAACCAAATAGTATCTCTGGTCTCTGTGACCTTTTATTTTGTTAGCCCTAATGTGCAACAAATCAATAATTTGCTTGCGACACAAATCAAACTAGCCTTTGTTGAAGACATCAGCAGCCAAAACCCAGAACTCGACCCGCGTTTTTTAAAAGCGGCTGGTATGCAGGTATACACCCAGTCACAAGCCATTAAAAATGGTTTAGAGCAAGCCACCCCCTATCAATTTTGGTCAAGGCAAATATCAGATAGTTTAGGTGGCGAAGCGCAAGTTAGGATCACCCATGGTGAACCTTATTTATATTGGATCAATCCACCACAAAATCCCGACATTTGGATCACTATTCCCATGGTGGGGTTGGGACAAGGAGACGGTTCACCTCATTTAGTTTACTTATTGATGATTGGCATCTTAAGTGTGGGTGGTAGTTTAATTTTTGTACGGCGATTAAACCGTCCTTTAAAAGCCCTTCAAGATGCAGCCTTGTTAGTAGGGCGAGGACAAGTGCCTAAACCACTAAAAGAAGAAGGCTCAAGTGAATTAATAGCCGTCACCCATGCCTTTAATCAAATGTCCAAAGGCATTAAACAACTCGAAGATGACAGAGCATTATTGACCGCTGGCATATCTCACGATCTACGCACACCTCTTACTCGTATCAGATTAGCATCAGAAATGTTACCTGAATCACAAGACTGGGTGAAAGAAGGCATCGTCCACGATATTGAAGATATGAACGAAATCATTGATCAATTTATCGATTATGTACGCCAAGACCAACAAGAGTGTATGCAAGCAAGTAATTTAAATGACCTGATAAAGGACGCCACACAAGTCAGGAATATAGAAGAAAACCATAGAATTACGTTAGATCTTGAGCCACTACCCACAACATTAATTAGGCGAGTGGCATTAAAAAGAGTGTTAGATAACTTAATCGAAAACGCCTTTCGTTATGGCAGTAACAATATCAAAATTACTTCTCGGCATAATAAAAAAGAAAAGCAGCTATGCTTTGCCATACGCGACTTTGGCCCAGGTATCCCAGAAGAGCAAATCCAAAGCCTATTTGAACCTTTCACTCAAGGCGACAAAGCACGTGGAAGCTTAGGTTCGGGGCTAGGTTTAGCTATCATCAAGCGCATAGTTGAAATGCACTCTGGAAAAGTAACATTGCAAAATCATGCCCAAGGGGGATTAATTGCTACCGTGTTTATTGGTTACCAGGTGATGAATTAGCCAGACTTAAGGACATCAGTTTATTGGCTATGCTGTTGAGCATGGCCGCCAAGATATAAGCTTGATCGCTTTTGGTGAAAAATTCACCACAGCAGATATTGACAATATCACCGCATTCATCTGACTGCCGAGCCAGTGACTTTGAAACTGAAACTGAAACTGAAAAAATGGTGTTAACCGCCTACCTTCAATTGACCAATATGTACTTAACCCTGAAAATAATGAACTTGTTGAACCTGATTTTACTGTAGCTGATGGCGAGTATGTGTAATTAGAAGGTTTATTTAAGGCCATACAACAGAAAAAGAAAATAGTTTTACTGAACATCTGCTAATCGAGATTTATCGGTTGTCATGTTTACTGAGCAGAAATAATAACGAAAAACTTTTGGTTCTAATACACCTCAAAACACTTTGAATAAGCATTTTATTCGAGTTCAAAGAAATGATTGAAATTCAGTTGCAGCTTTTCGAAATATTGGCCTACATGTAAGCCATCAATCAGTGCATGATGGACTTCAACCGATACAGGCATCGCTATTTCGTTATAACTTTTTTTGTATTTACCCATCACTATTCTGGGCACCGAGTCATGTTTACTTTGTTTCAGGGCATGAGAAAAACTTGTGAAATGTAACCAAGGCAAAACAGAACAGAATATATTATTGGATTTTGTATTGGATGACTCTAAGGATATATGACCATTTTTTAGTTTAGTGAGCTGTTGATCAGCCTGTTGATAAAATAAATCAAAGTGACTACAGGCCCCAAACTCACAAAAACTGAAGCTTTCGTCACTGTTTAACACAGTGCAGCTTATTTCTAATTCATCATACACATCGACTTCATTTTTGTTTATGCGAAACCTAAATGGTTCTATTTGATTGGCCGTGTAACCAAGAAGAAACAAAGCACAGATGAAAAAAGAAAGCTGATTTTCTTTACAATAATTAAGTGTTTTAGAGACATCAACTGTTGCACACACATTGAAGAAAGGCTGTTCGAACCTAGAATAAAATTCGAAGTGTTCCTTTCTATACCAAGTATTAATATCAATTTTCTTCATGTTGCTCAATAGTGTGACAGTATTTAAATATCTTAACCTGTTTGTGTGTTTTCTTCACAGAACAGAGTTAATAAGGCCATATAGACTTGCCGAGTTGTTGAAAAATTTCACAGATACCCATTGTAATAGTTAATATGTGTTATGTTTTCAATTTAATATTGAACATAATTTATCCATTAAGTAAAAAATCAAACAGCATTCGAAATAAAAAAGTGTAATAAAGACAGCAACGAGTTTTTAGCTATGTCATACCCGAACACATGATTCAATGGCGCAATAATCGTCAAGAAATATATAGCTGCGAAGTGGATAGCAAGCTTATGTGGAATGGCGAAAGAGAAAAGATATTGCAATGTTTACTCATAGACATCAGAGGATATTTCATGAAATTTTACAGACTTCTTTTATTCACCTCGACTTTAATGACAGCAGGCTGCGCAGATCTTTCCTCTGTGGATCAACAGGCTTCTTTATCCTGTGACGTCGAATTTGTTATTCTAGGCATAGGGCAGGACGGAGGAGCTCCCCAAATTGGGAACCCAGATGATCCAGCTTGGGTAAACCCTTCTCTAAAATTATGGGCGGCATCAGGGGCATTAGTCGATCATCGTTATTCTAACCGTTATCTTTTTGAGGCCACTCCTGACTTACGAGAACAAATGAATCTGCTTGATAGTATGAGTGACGGCGGCAATGCGCCGCTCGGATTATCTGCTGTATTTTTAACACACGCACATATTGGTCATTATGCTGGTTTGATGTTCGCAGGACATGAATCTATTGGTACCCAAGGACTTAACGTTTTTCCATTACCACGTATGCAAAATTATTTGGAAAACAATGGCCCGTGGGATCAACTAGTAAACTATAAAAACATTGACCTGATCTCAATGATGCCCAAAAAACCTGTCGTGTTTAATGATGATTTATCGGTAACTGCTTACTTGGTGCCTCATCGCGACGAATATTCTGAAACAGCTGGCTATGTTGTTAAAGGCCCGTCAAAAAGTGTACTGTTTTTGCCCGACATTGACGATTGGAATCGCTGGGAAACCGAATTTAATACCCGTATTGAGGATATGATATCTCAAGTTGACGTGGCATACCTTGATGCTACGTTCTTCGATAACAATGAATTGCCAGGGCGAGATATGTCAAAGATCCCTCATCCTCGCGTAGCAGATTCAATGACTCGATTCAAAAACTTGCCTTTGACTGAACAAAAAAAGGTTCGATTTTTTCATATCAATCATAGTAATAAAATTAGATATTCTTCAAGCGAACAATACAGTTCGGTTCAACAAAAAGGTTTCAAAATCGCGAAGCGCGGTGAACGTGTTTGTCTAGATTAATCAAATAAAATGAGGTTTAGCCAAGAAACTAGGCATCGGATTTCACTCTGATACTTTACTATCCTTTAAAGTATCAGTCGCTTTTCTTTACATCTCAGAGCCAATCCAAGCCCAAACTAAACGTTATCATCAAATGTTAATATGCAACTAGCCCTGTCCAACGGGAAGATTAAAAGTGCCTGCATGAATACTTTCCACATCAATAGCATCGAAGCTATATTCTGTGTGGCAGTATTGGCAGTTCATTTTTATATCACCGTCTTTGGCTACTATATCAAGTAACTCTTCTTTACCTACTGCAGCCAAAGCTGCGGCACTTCGCTCTTTGCTGCAACTGCACTTAAACACCACTTTAGTGGCGGGGTATAGTTCAATATCTTCACCATGGTATAAACGGTGCAAAATATCTTCAGCCGGCAAGTTAAACAGCTCTTGGTCTTTTATAGTATCGGTAATAGCACTAAGGTGTTCAAAGTCTGTATCCGCTTTCTGGGTAGATTCACTGCTAAGGGGCAAAACTTGTAAAAACATGCCACAAGCTTTTGCGGGTTGTTCACTAAGCTGAGTGCGCAATATGACTTTAGTTGCCAATTGCTCTGATTGCTCAAAATAACCTTCAATACATTCTGCTAAAGTAGGTTTATCCAGCGCCACCATGCCTTGATAACGCTCACCTTGTTCAGGAGTAATTGTGATCACCAACACACCTTTTTGTACCAACTGACCAAATTCAGTTGGCAAAGTTTGCAACGCTTCATCCCACCTAGCGACACCTCTTAACTGCTGATTGTGAGTGCCATTAATAACGGCATAACTGAGTGGCCCTTCGCCTTGGATTTGGATGGCAATATCACCTTCAAACTTCAATGTGGCGGTCAACAAACTAGCAGCAGCCATCAGTTCACCCAGAAGTTGTTGGATAACAGGTGGATAGGGGTAAGAGTCTAAAATGGCCTGAAAACTTTTTTCTAAACGCACCATTTCTCCTCTTACATTGCCTTGATTGAATAAATATCGATGAAGTTGGTCAAAAGCCATGTTGTTTACCTTATTACCTTAAGTATTACTGTTGTTTAAATTGAATAATTTGGCGGCGTTGTTTTTTGTCTGGCCGGTTGTCAGGTTTTGGGCTGTGAAAGGCGCTCAATCTTCTTGCTTCTGCATTACTTGCGCGTAACGTTTCGCTGGTTGGGGTTTCTTTATACATTAATTGCGCAAGTGGTGCGCCTAGGCGCTGTTCTTTCATCTGCAGTACCACAACATCTTTTAGGTCGGATCCTTGGGGTATCTTTATACTAGCCCCCAATTCTACTATTTTTCCAGGTTTACTGCGTTGTCCGTTGTACTGCACCTTACCAGATTGCACCGCATCTCTGGCTATAGAGCGAGTTTTATAAAAACGCGCAGCCCAAAGCCACTTGTCTAAACGCACACTTTGACCTTCTTTAAGATTATTTTGCACCGGCAAGGCCCTTTTAGTTTTGCTTTGTAGTTTTTTTGTAACGAAGGTGGATTAAAGTTGTTCCTTTTGTTCCTAGTGGTTATCATCAACACGTTAATATTATTTATCCCACCAAGAGGCAATGACTGTCGTTAATTATACCGCTAATCAATTATGGCTCCAACTAGTCAAAAACCAACAAAAAATTAATTTTTTGGCCGTTGCACTATTGGCAATTTTTCTACTTTCTTATGCAGCAGAATTAACTTGGCGTGTGTGGCCTCAACCTGCTGATAATGGCAGGTTAAAAACCATATCGAGTGGTCAACCCGTTATCCTAAAAAATTCTAATAACAGATTAAACTTGGCTGATATCAAGCGGCTTAACCTGTTTGGTGATTATAATGCCGAACCAATCGAAGAAAAGGAAGTGACAGATGCACCAGTGACTCGACTTAATTTAACTTTAACCGGTGTAGTTTCCAGCTCTGTTAAAGATCAAGGCGCTGCAATAATAAAAAATCGTAACCAACAACAAACCTATGGTATTGGTGAAAAAATTGAAGGCACTAATGCTTCATTAAAGGAAGTGTATGCCGACAGAGTCATTATAAAAAATGGCTCTAGCAGTGAAACTCTGATGTTAGATGGTGTGGATTATAATAAAATTTCCAACCAATCGATTAATCAACCTATTCAAGCGCCAGTGACAATTTCGCAACCCAATACTCGAGACCTAGGGCGCCGAACATTGTCTGACGATGCCATTCAAGCTAGTAAAGAATTACAGGACCAACCAGCCAGCTTTATTGACTACATTGCTGTATCGCCACATCGACCTAATGGTGAACTTTTGGGATACCGCGTTAGCCCCGGTAAAAAGCCTGCTTTATTTAAAGCTGCCGGGTTAAAATCAGGTGATGTCATTACTGACATAAATGGCTTAGATTTAACTGATATGCAACAAGCCTTAGAAGCAATGAATATGCTCAAAGAACTACAATCTTTGCAAATTTCTGTACAACGCGAAGATGAACTTATTACTATTTACCTTGATCTGCCCCAAGGGGAAGAGGAACCAGAAATATGATGTGTACCTTACGCAATCGCTTGCTTGTTAGCAGTCGCCCTAGACTATTTAAAGGATTACTCCTAATTGTTGGCAGTGCGTTATTTGCTGTTTCGAGCCTAGTGGCCGCAGCGGACTATTCTCCAAATTTTAAAAACACTGAAATCAGTGAATTTATTAATATTGTGGGTAAAAACCTCAAGAAAACCATTATTGTTGATCCTAATGTGCGGGGGAAAATAACCGTGCGCAGTTATGACTTGCTTAATGAAAATCAATATTACCAGTTTTTCTTAAACGTGCTGCAAGTTTACGGTTATTCAGCGGTCACAATGTCCAGTGGTGTGATCAAAGTTATACGCTCCAAAGATGCAAAATCCTCGAATATACCGGTAGTGGAAGGCAGTCCTTTTGATGGTGATGAAATGATCACCCGAGTTATGCCTGTATATAACGTACCTGTTCGAGAACTTGCACCACTATTGCGCCAACTGAACGATACAGCTGGCGGCGGTAATGTGGTCAGTCACGATGCATCCAACGTGATGATGCTCACTGGCCGTGCTGCCGTGGTTAATCGCTTAGTGGAAATAATTGAACGTGTCGACAAAGCAGGCGACGAAGAAGTCGAAATCATCAAATTAAAATATGCGTCTGCCACCGATTTGGTGCGTATTATCGATAGTGTTAATAAATCTCAAGGCAAGTCGAACTCAGGCGGTAAATCTGATCCAAGAGTCGTAGCCGATGATAGAACTAATAGTATTATTGTCAGTGGTGACGTCAAAGCCCGTAAACGTTTAATTAATTTAGTTGAGCGAATGGACTCTGAATTAGAAACCAGTGGTAATACCCGTGTCATCTTTTTGAATTACGCTAAATCGGAAGATTTAGTCAAAGTGTTACAGGGTGTCAGTGCCAGTATCCAAGCTGAAGAGAAAAGCTCAACTAAGGGCCGCCAAAGCACTAATCGCGATGTTAGTATTGATTCTCATAAAGACTCAAACGCACTAGTGATAACGGCTGAGCCAGATATGATGCGTTCACTGGAAGACGTAATACGTCAACTAGATGTGCGCCGCGCGCAAGTACTAGTGGAGGCTATTATTGTCGAAGTATTTGAAGGTGACGGCACTACGTTAGGCGTGCAATGGGCTAATGAAAAAGGTGGTGGCACACAATTTAATAATGGAGTGGTGGGCATAGGTTCTCTCGCTGTTGGCGTTAATCAAGCACAAGACAAAATACTTGTAGATTCCATTACCACAACCTCTAACGGTGATACGGTAGTTGTACCTACAGAAAAATCTCAACTCGGAGACTTATCCGGTTTAGCCTCTTTACTTGGCGGCGTAAATGGCTTGTTACTCGGAGGCGTAAAAGATGGATGGGGCGCGGTTCTTCAAGCAGTGAGTACTGATACTAATTCGAACCTTCTGGCTACTCCCCACCTTACCACTATGGATAACGAAGAAGCATTTTTTATAGTCGGTCAAGAAGTGCCTATTATTACAGGTTCGACAACAGGCTCAAATAACGCCAACCCATTTCAGTCTGTCGACCGTCAAGAAGTGGGTATCAAGTTAAAAGTGACCCCACAAATTAACGAAGGTGACGCGGTACAACTGTTAATTGAGCAAGAAGTGTCTAGCGTCAGCGGTGCAACGTCAGTTGACGTTATTATTAATAAGCGTGAGATTAAAACCTCTGTCATAGTAGATGATGGCGGTACAATAGTACTGGGGGGATTAATCGATGATGCGGTACAAGAAAGTGTCTCTAAAGTCCCATTATTAGGAGATATCCCCATCCTTGGCAACTTGTTTAAATCGACGTCTACTAGTGTAAGCAAACGTAATTTGATGGTATTTATTCGCCCAACCATTATACGTGATGGCGTCACCATGAATGAAATTAGTCATAAAAAATACCAGTATATTCGTGCTGAGCAATTGAAACGCCAATCACAAGGTATTCCATTGATGCCAAATACTGAAGGCCCGACCTTACCAGAGTGGAATGACAAACTCAGTTTACCGCCGTCATTTGAAGATTATATTATGAACAAAGACAAAGAAAAGGGTAACAACTAGTTATGCCGGCCGGCCACTTAAGCGCTACTGATGCCGAGGAGCAGGCATTGCTAGAGTCAGGCACTGATCTCGATATGCCTGTTGACGAGCCTGAGCACAAACAATTGGCGTTTAGTTTTGCCAAGCGTCATCAAGTATTGCTTGATACAGGTGAAAAGCCTGCAATTTTGTATCATACCCAAGATACTGAATTTCAGGTATTTGCCGAAGTTAGACGCTTTTTAGGTGCTGAATTTCGTCTTAAAGAAATTGAACTTGATAAGTTTGAGTCTCTCTTAACCAATGCTTTCCAACGTGATTCATCCGCGGCCAAACAATTAATGGAAGACATTGGCAATGAAAGTGATTTGTTTAGTCTCGCTGAAGATTTACCCAACACCGAAGATTTATTAGAAAGCGAAGATGACGCCCCCATTATCAAACTCATCAACGCCATGCTAGGTGAAGCGATCAAGGAAGGTGCGTCAGATATTCATATTGAAACCTTCGAAACCCAGCTTTTAGTGCGGTTTAGAGTAGATGGGGTATTACGAGAAATTTTACGTCCAAATCGTAAAATGGCCTCGATGTTGGTATCCCGTATCAAAGTGATGTCGAAAATGGACATTGCCGAAAAACGTGTTCCACAGGATGGTCGTATCACCTTGCGTATTGCAGGTAGAGCCGTTGATGTGCGTGTATCGACTATGCCATCTAGTCATGGCGAACGTGTAGTATTACGTTTACTCGATAAAAACAACGTGCGCCTAAACCTGCAAGATTTAGGTATGACTCAAACCAACCGTGATTTCTTTTCTAACTTAGTACGTAAACCCCACGGCATTATTTTGGTCACAGGTCCTACTGGGTCAGGTAAATCCACCACTTTGTATGCAGGGTTAAGTGAAATTAATTCTAAAGACCGTAATATCCTAACGGTTGAAGATCCCATAGAGTTTGATTTACAAGGCATTGGCCAAACCCAAGTAAATGCAAAAGTGGATATGACTTTTGCTCGCGGATTAAGAGCCATATTGCGTCAAGATCCCGATGTTGTAATGGTCGGAGAAATTCGCGACTTGGAAACCGCACAAATCAGTGTACAGGCCAGTTTGACCGGTCACTTAGTGATGTCGACTTTACATACCAACACCGCTGCTGGGGCGATCACGCGTTTAGAAGATATGGGTATTGAGCCCTTCTTATTATCCTCTAGTTTGCTGGCCGTTTTATCCCAACGCTTGGTGCGTACTCTATGCCCCGATTGTAAAACCCCACATAGTCCTAGCGAACAAGAGTGTGATATTTTAGGCATAAAACTTACAGATGCCTCTAATCATGCCATTCATTCACCTAAAGGCTGCGCAGCGTGTAATCAAACAGGCTATCGTGGCAGAACAGGCATTCATGAGTTGTTAGTAGTAGACGAAGGGATACGAGAACTGATCCATAATGGCCATGGTGAACAAGCGATTGAAAAATATATTCGCCAAAACACACCCAGTATTCGTGATGATGGTTGTGGCAAAGTATTGTTAGGTTTTACCTCACTTGAAGAAGTGCTGCGAGTCACAAGGGAAGATTAAATGGCTGCTTATGCATATCAAGCCATGGATAAAAGTGGCAAAACCAAAAATGGGGTTTTAGAAGGGGATAACCCAAGACAAATACGTCAACAATTGCGTGAAAAAGGGTTAATACCCATGCAAGTTGATCAAGTGGCTGAAAAAGAACGCAAGTCACAAGCAGGGTTCAGCTTATTTAAAAACACTATATCTGCAGCTGATTTATCTCTACTTACCCGCCAACTATCCACCTTAGTGGAGGCGTCTTTACCTATTGAAGAGGCCTTGTTAGCCGTTGCCGAGCAATGTGAAAAACCCCGTCAAAAAAATATGATGATGGCTGTGCGCAGTAAAGTCGTTGAAGGCCATACGTTAGCTGATGCTATGGCAGAATTTCCCCACGTATTTGATGATTTATTTCGAGCGATGGTTGCCGCAGGTGAAAAATCAGGACATCTCGATACCGTACTTAATCGTTTGGCCGATTACACCGAAAAACGTCAACAAACAAAAAGCCAAATTACGCAGGCTATGGTGTATCCAAGCATCATGATGTTTTTTGCCTTTGCTATCGTTTTATTGCTGTTAACGGTAGTGGTTCCGAAAATTGTTGGACAGTTTCAAAATATGGGTCAAGACTTGCCTTCCATTACGCAAATACTGATTGATGTAAGTGAATTTTTACAAGCTTATGGCTTAGCACTGGGCATAGTGTTGGTGATTTTAATAGTGATCGTCAATAGAGTGTTACAGCAACCCGTCATGAAAAAGCGCTATCACAAATTTATTCTGGGTTTACCCTTTATTGGCAAATTATCAAAAGGCTTAAATACCGCAAGGTTTGCTCGTACATTAAGTATTTTGACTTCAAGTGCGGTGCCACTATTAGAAAGTATGCGCATTGCTAGTGAGGTACTTGAGAACTTACAGATAAGGGCTGCGGTCAACACGGCTGCAGGTTTTGTAAAAGAAGGCTCGAGCTTGCGAGCATCGCTAGAACAAACCAAAATGTTTCCACCTATGATGATGCATATGATCGCATCAGGTGAACGAAGTGGTGAATTACAACAAATGCTGGGACGTGCAGCAGATAATCAAGACAGACAATTTGAATCTTTGGTAGGTGTATCACTCAAAGTATTCGAGCCTATTTTAATTGTGACTATGGCAACAGTAGTCCTGTTTATTGTACTGGCGATCCTACAACCTATTATGGCATTAAACTCTATGGTGAATATCTAATGAAACAACTTGACTCTTTAAACAAGAACAAACGAAAGAACAAAGGCTTCACCCTAATTGAAGTCATGGTGGTATTGCTGATTATCGGTATTATGGCGGGCATGATTGCACCGCAAATATTGGGCAACCAAGAAGAAGCGCAAATTAAAACCGCTGCCATTGATATCCAAAGTTTAGAAAATGCGTTAACCCAATATAAATTAAGCAACAATGTGTTCCCCACATCAGAGCAGGGTTTAGAAGCCTTAGTCAGCGAACCAACTGTCGACCCAATCCCTCGTAACTACCGAGCAAATGGCTATATCACGCGCCTACCTAATGATCCTTGGAACAACCCGTACCAATTGCTTAGCCCAGGTGAACTAGGCCAGATTGACATATTTTCTAACGGCCCAGACGGCGAGCCCGGCACCGAAGATGATATTGGTAACTGGAATCTAAACGACTACTTGAATTAATTAAATTGACTACCAGCTAACATGAAATTTCGCCCTACACCTTTTGCAAAACATGCTGGTTTTACACTACTAGAGGTGATGTTGGTGTTGCTTATCATGGGGTTGGCAACAGGCGCAGTGGTACTAGGTTATTCTGGCGAAAATGGACAGGAATTGCTCAAAAAACAAACTCAACGCTTACAAGTAGTATTTAACATGGCGTCAGACTTCGCGGTGCTAAACCAAAGGCAATTGGGTTTGCGGGTCGAAGATGATGACAACAGCTATTATTTTATGTATCTAGATGAAGAGCAGGAATGGCAAAAGCTGGAACAGGATGACACTTTTGCTGAGCACAGATTACCCGACTTATTCAGCTTGGAGTTGTCTTTAACAGACCTACCTTGGGAAACCGAAGACAGTTTATTCAGTAGCGACGTATTTGATGAGGAGCTTTCTGTATCTAATGACGGGGTAGAAATAGGTAGTGAAGAAGAAGAAGAAAAAAAACTCGATCCGCCACAAATATTTATTTTTTCTAGTGGCGAAATCACACCGTTTTCAATCACTCTAGCCTACGAGCCTGAATTTGGTAATGAGCTAGCTGCCTATTATCGTATTGATGGCCAAGATAGCACCCCTGTGACAAGCGAAGGGCCATTGGATGCGCCCTAACAGTCTACATACAAAAAAAGTCAAATACCTATCTGGGATGACCTTGCTTGAAGTCTTGATAGCGATGTTCATTTTTGCGCTAACAGGCACTGCTATCATGAAGGCAGCAAGCGATCATCTGACAGGGGTTGCACAAATTGAAGATATTACCTTTGCCACTTGGGTTGCCAACAATCGCCTTACACAACTTCACATAGATACGACTTGGCCGGTCAAAAACAATCAGAAAGGCGAGCAAGAAATGGGTGGCCAAAAATGGTACTGGCAACAGCGAGTCACTAAAACCAACGATAATGACATGGTGCAAGTGCTTGTGTCTGTTGGCTTGGACGAGCAATACCAAGGCACTGTGACCTCGGCAAGTACCTTTATCGCTAAGCAAACAACAAAATGATTAGTATGCCAAATAGTCATAGACGCGGGTTTACCCTAATAGAAATAATGGTGGCTATGGCGATTTTTACACTTATCGGCTTGGCGAGTACCGGTGTGCTTAACTCGGTAATTAACAGCGACCAACTGTCTTCTGAGCGCTTCGCTAAATTGGAAGAATTACAAAGAGCCATGCTGACTATTGAACGAGATATATTGCAGATTGTGCCTCGTGCTTTACGTGTTAATGGCGAGCCAGTAAGTGCAGTAATATCCGGTGGCGAAGATGTACTAAACAGTGATGCTGACGGCCTTGGATTTGTGCGAGCAGGCTGGCATAACCCACAAATGTTGTTACCTCGCAGCACACTGCAAGCTATTGGTTATCGTTTACAGGAAGAACAACTGCAACGTTTGTACGGCAATTATGTAGACAACGTGATTGGCTACGAGCCTAAAATAAAAATCCTGTTGTCAGATATTGAAGATTTTCGAGTCAGTTTTTTAACTGAGGTTGAGCAATTAGAAAAGCCTGAAGAATGGGAAGAAAGCTACTCTAATGCAAACATACCTATTGCGATTTCTATTACCTTAGTCAGCAAAACCTTTGGTGAAATTCGTCGTGAATTTATCTTGGCCAATGGCATATGATATATATTAAACCCAAGCAGCAAGGGGTTGCCTTAATCATAGTGTTATTAATTGTGGCTATTGTAAGTGTACTGGCGACAGAAATGGGTGGCCGTTTACAGTTACAAATTAAACGTTCCTCCAACATAAAAGACAACAATCAGGCCTATTGGTATGCCATGGGCGCTGAGCAATATGCGCGAAAATCCATTCAAAAACTGATGGAAGAAGATGGTGAGGTTATTCACCTTGAACAGCCATGGAATCAAGAGTTTATCTACCCTATTGAAGGTGGAGGCATTCAAGCACAGCTAATTGATATGCAAAGCTGTTTTAATCTGAATGCGTTAAAGGTTGCTACTTCTGGGGAAGGCGGTACATCTTTGCTGGCTGCTCGGAAAGAGGCTTTTATGGACTTATTAGATAATATTGAACCAGAGATCCCTAGTTATAACCGTGATTTAGTGCGAGACTCACTTGTTGATTGGTTAGACACAGACAACAACCCGCAGGATGTTGGAGCCGAAGACAGCGAATACGAAAGTCGTCAATTCCCCTATATTGCAGCTAATAACTATATGGTTGATAAGTCAGAATTGCGTTTGATTAACGGAGTAGAAATGACTTGGCTGAGAGAATTATTAGAATTAGCGTGTGTGCTACCCAATAATAATTTATTTGAAATTAACGTCAACACGGTAAGCGAAGAAAACGCTGCCGTTCTTGCTGCCGCGACTGGACTCAGTTTATCTGACACTAATTCCGTACTGGCCAGTCGAGATCCTGAGGGGTTTAAAGATGTCGCAAGCTTTTTGGCTTTACCCAGTATCCAAGCCTTGAAACTGAGCAGTGATAAACAAAAACGCTTAAAAGTAAAAACATTCCATTTTATTTTACACACTAAGGCCCAGTACAATGATGCTACTTTTGCTATGCAAACCTTGTTTAAGGTCGACCCAAGTAATAATGTCAGTATCATCAGGCGTGACTTTAGTGGCTTTTAACAGACTAGTTTTTAACGAGCTGGCTTTTAACAAAATAGCTTTTTTAATCCATTATAAGCAACAAGGTATATAGACCTTATGGAACAGTTAGTAGTGCGCCTAGGTGCCAATCCAGATGAACCGATTCATTGGATTGTGTGGTCTAGCCAACAAAACGACATTATTGCCTCTGGTGAATTGCCAGATGCGGCTCAATTGGCCACTTTAGCAGACAGGGCGGGTAGAAGACCGATTTGTGCCTTAGTGCCCACCAGCGACATTTTACTTAAATGGGTGGAGTTACCCCCTAAAGCTGGACGTAAAGCCTTAGCCGCTATTCCGTTTATCTTAGAAGAAGAAATAAGTGGCGATATTTCTCAGCAATTTTTTGCCTTTGGCCCAAAAGATGGAAATAAGCAGGCAGTCGCCGTAGTAAACAAAGAAAAACTAATAAGTTGGCTGAGTATAATTGAACAGGCTGGATTAGCCTGCGATCAACTCATACCCGACGTTTTAGCTTTGCCATTAGCAGATAAAAATGCGTGGTCTATCTTAGCGTTGGGTGAGCAGCTGTTGGTCCGCAAAGATGATTGGGCAGGCTTACAGGGTGAGAGAGACTGGCTAATCCAAGCCATTAACCATCTGGCTCGACAACACGCTAAACACACCGAACAAGCACTTTTAGTTAATGACTATTCTGCTACAAATTTGACTAATATAAAGAATCTTGATGTGTCGGTTATGCCTCTTGAATTACCCATGAAGGTGCTAGCACAAGGGGTGAAATCAGCGACATTCAACTTGTTGCAAGGCGAATACAAAATAAGCAACAAAGTTGGCGGTCAATGGAAAAAATGGCGTTTAGCCGCGGTTTTGGCAGTGGTTGCATTGTTCACCACTTTGATTGATAAAAGCCTAGAGCAAAATCGACTGAATGAGCAACTAGCCACTTTAAAGGCACAGGTTAGTAGCGAATACAAACGTGCATTTCCTAAGGCAGGGGCATATCGCGATCTCAGAACCACCATGACGCGCCAAATGAAAACCTTAGAGCAAAGTGGTGGTGGTGCATCGATGTTAATTATGTTGAGTCAACTCGAGCCCGCATTTTCAGCATCTCAGGTTAAACCTCAAACTATACGCTTTGACAGTAGTCGGGCAGAATTGCGTATTCAAGTTGTTGCCAATAATTTTGATGCCTTAGACAAGTTTAAGCGTCAAGCAGAAGCCCAAGGGTTTACCGTTGAGCAAGGCTCTATTAATCAAAAAGACAATCAGGTAATCGGCTCGTTGTCGATTAGGAGTTAATATGGACAAGCTAAAAAGTACATTTTTACAACTAAGTGAGCGTGAACAACGCTTAGTGATTATTTCAGCGGTGTTAGTAATAGTAGCGATATTTTACTGGGGTATTTGGTCGCCATTAAATACTTCACTAGAGCGAGGTCAATCCGCCGTTAACAATCAAACAGAATTACTTGCATGGGTACAGAAAAATGCTAATCGAGCTGCTCAACTGCGCAGTAGTGGTGACAACAACACGCGCTTTTCTGGTTCCTTGCCTCAAGCAGTAAATCAATCAGCTAGCCGCATGAAAATTGCTATTTCTCGGATGCAACCTCAAGGTGACGAATTACAAGTTTGGATTGATCAAGCCCCCTTTAATGACATACTGAGTTGGTTACAGTCCATGGAAAAAACGGGAGTCAGCATATTAGACATTGATATCACAGCATCTGATTTGCCTGGGCAAGTTAAAATTCGTCGTTTAAAACTAGGGAAATCATGAAGTCAGTTTTGAAATGGGGCAGCTTATGCCTTGTGGTTTATTTTGTATTTTTAATTGTTAACTTACCTGCAGTCCATATTTTATCGAAAATTCAGCTGGCCAAAGGAATTAGTGTGGGTGGCATATCGGGCACCATTTGGAATGGTCATGCGCAAAGAGCACAAATAAATAGCTTGCCGGTGTCTGATGTCAACTGGACACTTTCTTTTTTCCCATTGTTATTAGGCGAGATAAGCGCACAGCTAAAAGTCGGCAATATACGTGATGTCGAACAAATATCAGCAAACGGATATATTAGTTTTAAAGGCCAGCATCTAGAAGTAGAAAACTTACTGGCTTACATACCCACCGACTTAGTGATCAGTTTGTTACCATTACCTATTCCCGTGCAAGCTGACGGACGTTTCAAGGTGCAGCTAGATGAAGTCGACTATGAGGCTGGATGTCAAAAATTTACAGGTAAAGGCCAATGGTTAAACGCTAACTTTACTGGCATCACTGGCGTGATTGACTTAGGTAACTTTAATGCTAACTTAAGCTGTGAAAATGGCAGTGTAGTGGTCGATGTTAAACCACCTAACCGTTTTGGTTTGACGGCTAAAACAATTATTCCAGCCAACATGAACTTTAAAATTATAGGACGCTTTAAACCCGAAGCCAGCTTACCAAAAGAAGTACATCAGGCCGCACAGTTTTTTGGTAAAGCTGATGCTGATGGATATTATCCGATTCAGTTTTAAAACAGTTAAGACAGTTTTACAATCACTATGATTTATGGTTATTGAGCGTTTAATTAATTTGTCCTAATCCCAATTCAATTAATAAACGGGTTCGCTTCTATATCGTCCAGCAAATAACGATAGTCCTGTATTGATGGAAACTCGCTGATCTCTCTAACAGGTTGCTGACTATCAGGGTTGCTAACAGCCAGAAGGTGTTTAATACCGAAGTCCTGAGCCGCTTTTAGGTAAGCGTCCGGCAATCCCACCTAGTCTTTAGCAAATCGCCATGGTAGCAGTGGCTCGATATCGGTGTTTTGAACCGAGACTTGTTCAAGTAAATGCATCATATAGTCGAACGGCGTTAGTCCGTTTGCCTTTGCAGTTTCTATAATGCTGTACAGTATGGCACTGGCCTTAGCGCCTTTGGCCGTTTGACTAAACAACCAGTTCTTTCTGCCTATGACGAAGGGTTTTATCGCGCGCTCAGCGCGGTTATTATCGATGTTCAGGTGACCATATTGGGTGTAAGTGTTGAGTTTACTCCACTGATTTAAGCAGTAGGTGATGGCTTCGCCTAATTTGCTTTTTGCCAATACCTGCGACTCTGATTTTATCAGCCACGCTTCGAACTGTTTGAGCAATATAGTGCTCTTTTCCTGCCTTACTTTCCGCCTGTTATCAGGTGCACTCGCTTTTATTTGCGTTTCAATACGATACAGCTTTTGAATATGGTTAAGTGCCCAATCGGCTCTGCCGCTAGATTTTTTGCCCTGTGCGGTTTTGGCTTCAACGAATTTACGTCTCGCATGGGCCCAACAGCCTGCGAGTGTCGCTTGGGTTTTGTGGTAACCCGCATAGCCATCCACTTGTAGATACCCGTTGTAACCCTGTAAATAATCCACGGCACATTGACCCGCGCGACTCGATTGATAGTCGTACAGCACGATATTTGGGATGTCAGTATTGGGTAATTTCCCTTCAGGTGAGTCGGCGCCTGAGGTATACACCCACATATAGCATTTCGCTTTATCTTCGCTGACGACTTTTAAGGTGGTTTCATCAGCGGCAATGACGCCTTGCTTAAGTATCAATTCGTGTAAATGGTCATATAGCGGTGTGAGCAAGTCAGCGCACCTCAACATCCAATCGGCCATAGTTTTGCGGCTCAGTTCAATACCGTATTGTTTGAACATCGCTTCTTGACGATACAGTGGCAACCCAAATTGATATTTACTGGTGATTACCTGACTAAGTAAGCTTGGTGTCGCATAACCTTTAGGGATAACTGAAGGTGGCACCGGTGCTTGTTTGATGTGATTGCTAATGCCGTCCTTTTCACATACACGACACGCATACTTAGGACGAACATGCTCTATCACTTTAACTTGAGCAGGGATGAATTCAAGCTTTTCAGTCTTGTCTTCACCTATCTTGTGCAATTCATTGTTACAGCAAGCACAGACTTTATCTTCCTGTGCAATATCATGGATAACCACTTCACGAGGTAATGTTTTTGGTAATGGTTTACGCTTAGGTTTATTGCGTGTGTAGCTGATGTCTTCTTTTTCGACAGGTGTTTCAGCAACCAGCTCTTCTGCTTCATTAAACAATTCACCTTGACCAGGGTGACCTTCGCTACTCGCCCCAAATTGTTTTTGTTGGGCAAGACGAAACTGCTCTTCAAGAAACTGATTGCGACTTTCTAATCGTTCAACTTGCTTGCTAAGCTCGGCTATTTGTTGGCGTAGTTGGGCTTTATTCATGTCACTTATTATAACCCTAAGTGACTGTTTTCAATTAGATTAAAACGTGATCGTTAAATGCTACTTATGATCGTACGTTATAACCCAGAGGCCGTGTAATCCAAGCTGCGATGTCCAACGACATCATAGCCACCGAGCAACCATGTTAACTGCTGCTCACTCAAATTAGTGTGTTTGAGTTGGCCACACTTAGGCCATTTGAAGCGTTGTTTCTCCAACCGTTTGTACCATAATGCAAACCCGGTTTTATCCCAGTATAAGAGTTTGAGTTTGTCTTGTTTTTTGTTACAGAAGATAAATAATGCACCGGAGAATGCGTTTAATGTTAATTCACTTTCGATAATCGCCAGCAAGCCATTAATCGACTTTCTAAAATCAACATGCTCAAGGTGCAAATAAATGTCATCTGGCTCAACGAACATTCTCATGATTGCAGTGCCTTAACGAAACTTGCCAACCAAACAGGCTCGCAAGACGTCGAAAAAGATAACGAAACCTCGCCCAATCTGACAGATACTGATGGTTGAATAGTCGCGTCGATAGCAGACTTGCTAGCTTTTACAAAACGAGGCGGGTTAACTTGCTGTTGTAATCGCCCACGAAATTTATAAAAACTTGATGTGCTAACTCTGTGCTCTTTACAGAAATCAACAATGGCTAACCCACTCGTTTGTTGTTGGCTTATCAATTTCTGCCATTCATCTAGTGTTTTATGCTTCATAATACCTCCCATTACAGTGAGGAAGTATTTTCGAATGAATAATGGATGACTGCTAGGCGTGGATCACCGGACGCTTACGCTTTTAGTATGCCCAAACTGTCATCAACAAATAGTGTGTGTTGCGGATTAAAACCAAGTTTTACCTGAAGCTTTTGCCATAAAACTTGCGATTCTTTGGTGACGGCGAACTCGTGAGTCGATATTAATTGGTCGATATGGTTGTCTAGTCGAGTATGCTCTACCTTTAATGATAAGCTGTCAGGATGGGCATTAGTGACCAATATTACGTCTCGCCCTGAAGTTTTTAAGGCATTAATAAAAGGTAAGCTGTCTTCACGTATACTAATAAGGTGTTCCATCTCGCGTTTAGCCCCCATAATATCGACATCAAGTTTGTCTGCCCAAAAATCTAAGCAATACCAACTCAAAGTTCCCATGACCTGTTCAGTCTCAATGGCCATCATCTCTTTGGCCGCTAATAACGACATGCCATGTTTCTCCATTAATTTTTTGGGCATATGTTCTAGCCAAAAATGATTATCGAAGTGCAAGTCGAGTAAGGTGCCGTCCATATCAAGCAACACAGTGTGAATATCTTTCCAAGCAAGCTTTGACAAGTGGCATGTCCTCTATTTAACAGGTATATTTAAAATACTAAATAATTCATCGATTTAAAATTCAATTTACTTTTGTAACAGACGAAATCAGCGACTATATTAACGTGAAAAATTCATGAGCAACACAAACAATAAAAAATCACTTCCACAAATTCACTCTCGTAAGATAGTTGCCAAAAGCGGGCTGTTTAAGATCGAGCAGGTCGATTTAGAATTTTCAAACGGCGAAACTCGCATTTTTGAACGCATGGCTGGCAGTGGCAGAGGCGCTGTAATGGTGGTGCCTTTTATCAATGATGATGAATTTTTGTTAGTAAGAGAATATGCTGCAGGCACTCATACTTACGAATTAGGCTTCCCCAAAGGGTTAATAGACCCCGGTGAGTCAGCAGAAGTAGCCGCCAACAGAGAATTAAAAGAAGAAATAGGTTTTGGGACAAACATATTACATCCATTGCATAGCGTGAATATGGCCCCAGCATTTTTTGATGCCAAAATGACCATTTTTATTGCAGAAAATTTATATCCTGAAGTACTACCCGGTGATGAGCCTGAACCGCTAGAAGTAGTTAAATGGTCGATTCATAACATAGATGCATTATTAGCCAGAGATGATTTTGTAGAGGCTAGATGTATCGCGGCATTGTTACTTGCTGAAAAATGGAAGAGGTCCCGTTAATGCCAACAGAAAATGCACAACAGCTTTTTGATATAGCCAAAAGGACGGCAGTCAAAGCAGGTAAAGTAGTATTAGAAATATACGACAGTGGTGATTTTACCAGTTTTCAAAAAGAAGATGATTCTCCTGTCACTACAGCAGACTACAAAGCCAACGAAGTCATTATGGATATGTTAAAAAAGGAAACACCAGACATTCCAATTATGTCTGAAGAGACTGAAATTGGCTCACTAACACTTCGTAAAACTTGGGAACGGTATTGGCTTATCGACCCTATTGATGGCACTCAAGAGTTCATCGCCCGAAGTGGTGATTTTGCTGTTAACATTGCTTTGATAGAAAATAATGTACCTATTATGGGTGTCATTTACTGGCCCACAGGTGAAACGTTGTATTCTGCTTTGAAAGGTCATGGCGCATTTAAAGAATGCCCAGTAGAGAACAAACAAATTTTCGTGCGTAATTTAGAAGCACCAAACGAGGACCCACTGATTATTGCAATCAGCCGCAGGCAACCTCGCGAAAAAGTGATATCCAGCCTAAATGAAGACCGTGTTTATCAAACCTTGCCTGCAGGAAGTTGTTCTCTCAAAGCCTGTTTTATTGCTGAAGGTAAAGCGGATGTATTCTTACGATTTGGCGTAACGGGGGAATGGGATACGGGTGCATCTCAATGCATAGTGGTCGAAGCCGGAGGCAAAATATTAGCACATGATTTCGCTCCCCTGAGCTACAACTTGCGGACAAGCGTTATCAATCCTGATTTTTTTATTATGGGTGATCAAAATGTTGATTGGCAAAACATAGTTAAATGTGAATTTGGCAACGACAATCAATCCATATAGCAGCATTATTTCTAACTAATGGAGTTCTCTTTGAAAGTTTTATTATCAAGCATTATTTTTATCTGTATTTTTTTACTCAGTTCATCAGCTCGCGCCCACTGGATGTTAGTTAAGGACGAATCTAGCTTAAGTTTTGTATCAACTAAAAATGAACATATTAGTGAAATTCAACAGTTCACATCACTAAAAGGTGAATTTAATCCTGAAGGGGAATTACAGATTGAAATTGACCTCGCTAGTATAGACTCAGGCATCAAAATCCGCGATACCCGTATGCGAGAAAAACTGTTTTTAGTGGACAAGTTTCCTTCGGCTAATTTAACTGCGCAATTACCTGAGAGTGTCTTGCGTCTTGCAAAGGGCAATTCGATATTATTGACGCTACCAGCCGAGTTAAACATTATGGGTATCAGCAAAACCATTAGCACAACAATACAGGTCACACGCAAAGCTGATAATGGCATTGTAGCTACCAGCACCCGACCAATCTTAATATCGGCTACAGATTTTGGTTTAACTTCCGGGATTGAAATATTGCAAAAATTGGCGGGATTAAGTGGCATTGGACTAACAGTACCAGTCAACTTTAACTTAGTTTTTGTGGCTCACTAAACCCGCTGTCACTCTATTACTGTTGACTCTCTGGTAATTCACATTCCCCGAGCTGTTGCTTGGGGATGATATTCACTGTTTCATGTAATTCAGAATAGACTAAAAGCACGTCACCTAACTTTAGCTGCGCCAGCACTTGCAGCACTTTTTCTTCGAGTGAAACGTCAGCTTCGCCATACTCGGTACCTTCACGTAATACAAAGCCTTCAATAATATTCAATAAGGTCTCTTCGGTTAAGTCTTCAATAGAGATAATCATTGCAGGATACCTGTAGATAAGAGATTACCATTGTCATCAATAAAGGGCTGAAAAAAATCATTGGCTCTTTGCTGAATCCAAATTTCAGGACGCCATGGTGTACCTTGCATAAAACCTACATGCCCACCCTTTTCACTCAATTCAAGACACACTTTTGGTGATAACGTTTTGACATCAGGCACGATACTGCTGTGCATAAAAGGATCATCCTTGGCGTGAACCACTAAAGTAGGCGTGGCGATGGCCTTAAGGAAATTTTGTGCGCTGCACTTTTGGTAATAATCGTCTGCTCCCTCAAAACCGTGTAATGGTGCAGTGATATGTTCATCAAATTCTCTAAAGCTTTTAAACTGCTTTATCTGGGACTCTGTTACTTTTAACAATTGACCATAATCCATATTACGCATCTTAATCAACAAATTATTTACCATGCTTTTTAATAAGTAGGCTTGGTAAACCTTTGAAAATCCTTGACTAATACTATTGGCACAAAGAGCTAAATTAAAGGGAGTAGACACGGCCATGGCCGCCTTAATAATCCTCTGTTTTGGTTGTTCACTCAAGAGTTTTAGCAACATGTTAGCGCCAAGAGAGAAACCCATCGCCACTTTGCGTGTGTCAGGAAATTTCTGCTCAAGCCAATTCAAGAAGTACCATGCATCCTCAGTTTCACCTGAATGATACGCTCTAGGTGTTGTGTTTTGTTCACCGCCACAGCCACGAAAATGCATCAACACCACTGCATACCCCTGCTTAACAAAGTTTGCTGCCATGTCGTTAGTATAATGAGAGCGAATTGAGCCCTCTAAACCATGGAACATAGCAATTAAACCAGATGATTTTTGTACATCACCCGCCCAAATTAAATTAACGAAATCACCATCAGGTAAGGGCAACTTTTCTTTTCGGTAATCAAGCTTGGCGCGTTTTTGAATAAAACGCGGGAAAATAGTTTGTATGTGTCTGTTTTTAGCCCACCAGGGTGGGCTAAAAACACTTTCAACTATTTCACCATAACGGACATTTTGATTGGTTTGGGGCTCGGAGAACATTAAGAATAGAGATATGAATTATCATAGGCATAGAATACATCAATTGAGCGTGTTGTTAATCTATATCTAACCCGCGATTTTAATCTTTAAAGCCAGAATTAAGACTAAAACATAAAAACATTAAGAATTTGTGGCTAGCAAATCACATTTTTTGGATGATAGTTTATGACCTAACATTAACTTTCGGCCATCTGATGTGATGACCCAAGGACGACTGACCTAAGGTGGGTTATGTCTTACATGTTGAAAGTGACCACATGCAAGTTCAGCCACCCAGTCGTTTTCTTCGTCCTTGTGATAACCAGTAATGGGGCTATTCATATTTAAAGGTACCTGCACCTAGTTTGTTAATCGATAATTTCTTGCTCAAATTCTTGCTGTTTTATTTCCATCTGCTCTTGCACCTCTAACCATTGCATTTCTGACTCTTCTAGGCAGGATTTCAACTTAGCTTGTTCTGCTAATATTTGTTTAAGTTGAGGTTTGTTTTCAGCACTGTAAATTTCAGTATCGCTGAGCTGCCCCTCTACGATTTGTAATTTTTTATGGGCATCTGCCATGCTTTTTTCGTATTGCTCAATGGCTTTTCTCAGTGGCTTGGTGGCTTGCCTAAATTTTGCTTCTAAGCGTTTAATGTTTTTACGATCTGGCTTAACATTGGATTTGTCGCCTTCTGTGTTAGTGCCTTTATCACCGCTATTATCGCCTTTAAGGATCCAATCTTTGTAGTCATCTAGGTCACCATCAAAGGCTTGCACCTGCTTGGAGTCTACTAAATAAAAGTCATCACAAACCGATGTGAGCAAAAACCTGTCGTGCGAAACCAAGACCATGGCGCCTTCAAATCCTTGCAACGCAATATTCAGTGCATGTCGCATGTCTAAGTCTAGATGGTTAGTGGGCTCATCTAGTAATAGCAAGTTTGGCTTTTGATAAACAGTTAAGGCCAAAACTAAACGGGCTTTTTCACCTCCAGACATAGGTGCGACTTTGCTTAACGCATTATCACCACGAAAACCAAAACCACCCAAGTAATCTCTGAGGCTTTGCTCGGTGGCTTTTTTATCTAGCCTTTGTATATGGGCTATTGGCGAATCATCGCCACGCAAAAATTCTAATTGATGTTGCGCAAAATAACCTATACGTAACCCGGATGATGTTTCGTACAAGCCTTCCATGGGTGACTTTTCGCCTGCTAACAATTTGATTAAGGTAGACTTACCCGCGCCGTTTTTACCTAATAAACCTATGCGACTTCCTGGCACTAGGTTTAAATGAAGCTTCTCTAAAACAATAGTATCGCCATACCCTACTTTTACCTGCTCCATTTTTATTAGAGGATTAGGTAATTTAGGCGGAGTAAAAAATTCAAAGCTAAATTCAGAGGCCGCCATAACCGGCAGCAAGGTTTCCATTTTTGCCAATTGTTTTACACGGCTTTGTGCTTGTTTAGCCTTACTTGCTTTTGCCCCAAATCGATTAATGAAAGATTCGAGGTGTGCAATTTGATCTTGTTGCTTTGAATACTGCAAACTTTGTAACCGTAAACGTTCTGCACGTTGTTTTTCATAAGCATCGTAATTACCGGTATAACTAATAAGTTGCTGCGATTCAACGCTGATAATTTCATTCACTGTACTGTCCAAAAAAGACTTGTCGTGAGAGATCAGCATCAAAGTACCAGTATAGCGCTGCAGCCATTTTTCTAACCAAATAACTGCATCTAGATCGAGGTGGTTAGTGGGTTCATCTAATAACAACAAATCGGAGTGGCAAAGTAGCGCCTGAGCTAGATTTAAACGCATTCGCCAACCACCAGAAAAGGAAGAGACTGAGTTTTTCATTACGCCGTTCGCAAAACCTAGGCCAGCTAAGATAATCGCCGCGCGGGCATCAATATCATAAGCACCCACTTGTTCCAATGAACCATGTAAATGAGCAATTTGTTCGCCGTTGTGGGCTTGTTCCGCCACAGCTAGTTGTGATTGTAGCTTTCTGTATTGTTTATCACCGTCAATCACATAATCCAAAGCTGAGCGCTCAACGGCAGGCGTTTCTTGTGCGACCGAGACGATTTGCCAATTTTTAGGAATATGAAAATCCCCTTGCTCGGTATGTAACTCCCCCCTTATCAAAGCAAACAAAGTAGACTTACCACACCCATTGGCACCAATCAGTCCTGCTTTATGACCGGGGTAGACAACAGCATTAGCATCTCGTAGCAATACTTTACTGCCACGCATTAACGAAACATTTGAAAATTGGATCATGAAAACCTGTTATGAACTTTTTAGCTATCCCAAGCGTTTAGTGTGTTGTTAGTTGCACTTAAACTAAAACGGGATAACACTCAAATTTGAATGGTAGTATCATACCAAGATGATGAACCGAATAAATTTCTTAAACCATGGTTAATAAAATAAAAAAACGATTTGTCGCAGGAGCAAACTGCCCAAAGTGCCGAGCACTAGACACCATTATGCTTTATTTTGAAAATAACGTTGAAAAATTGCAGTGTGTGAAGTGTCATTATTCAGAGTCCCAGACGGATAAAAAAGTGGCCAAAGCGTCGCGCTCTGGTGGAAGTGTGATTGGCGTGTTTAAACCAGAGTAGTTTTTTTTAATAGTGCATGGTGTCAATCTGCTTATTTTTTGCTAATTGCATAATCAATATTAGCCATAAACTAATACCATCCACTGTTTTACAAATAACCCAATTAAAAAGTGAATTCAAGGATCCCTCAGCTCATTATTAATAAATCACTTCGTATGTTTGAACTCACTAACTGAATCAATAATGAGGGGGTGGCATTTCCTCTTTTTCGGAGGCCATATTACTCGGCTCGATGGCACTCATTTTTGAAACCAGTTGTTTGAGTTGAAATTGTAAGTCGTCCATCTGTTTTTGCTGTAAAATGAGTGCTTGATTGAGGCTTTCTATGGTGTCTTCTTGAAAGGCCATTTTCATTTGTAATTGTTCGATATCTGTCTGTGCTGTGCTCATTAATTTTTTATCTTCCACTTTTCTAGTAAACCATTGCTACTTTCCGAAACTATTTCGCTATCACCAATAAAACCTACGTCATACACAACAGCCGAAGCAGGTTTGCTTCCTTTACGAGCTAAAACAAACCATTCGTTTAGTTCTGCTCCTGTTTTGACGTCCCAGCGATTTATTCTTCTTGATGGCGAACCTGTTAGCAGGTACTTACCATCATCCGAAAATACGGCTGTAGTGAATATTCGTTGCCTTGCCGAATATTGTAAGTTACTAACATCTTTACCCGTAACCAAGTCCCAGACTCTTGCATCACGCTTACTGTCAGCGGTAAATGCGTAACGTCCTTGATCATCTAGTGACACTTTAGTAACCCTACTGGAATGGTCAAACTTATGGATCACTTGCCCAGTGCGTGTATCCCACAGATAGGCTAAGTAATCGTTGCCACCTGTTAATGCAAAAAAACCATTAGGTGAAAGATCCACACTATTAACTTTTTCTTAGTGGCCTAAAAACTCTAATCGCCTTCCTGTCTTAGGCTCAAAGAACATCACTTTACCATTACCGCGCCCCACCAAAATACCTCGACCTTGATTTGAAACAGCTATATCTCGAATACTTGCCTCGTCAATTCGCCAAAATCCCTCTGGCTCACCAACCTCTATATTCCAAAGCGCAAATGCCTCTCTGTCAGATGTCACAACATATGAATTATCAAAGGCAATATGTATATTAGACACTAAATTACTACCATCTTCTTGATGACGCCACACGTAACGCTGTGCGTTAGTAGTCAAATCCCAAACAGTAATGCCACTTTCAATAGAAGAAACAACAGCAATCGTATTGTCTGCAGAAATGTGGGAGGCATGTGCCCCCCCCGCAGCATGACGAAATGAACTTATATGAGCATCACTTAAATCATCACAGCCCATGAGTGTCAATGCACTTAATGACATTACAAAATAGATAACTTTAATAGGTTTATTCAATGGGTTTCTCTTTTACCTTATGGAGTTTAGTATATGCTTTTGCTTACCAATCACATACTGCTAGTTGGAGAATTATAATGAAAAAGGCCCTAGTCACTATTTTGATTGCCTCTGCTTTAACCTTAAGTGCTTGTCAGCCACAAACGGTTGAATTTATGAAAGTAGAAACCGTAGTCCTTGATACAGAACAACAGAAACAATCTTATGCTATGGGCGCTAGCATTGGTCAAATTATAGAAAGTAAAATAGCTAACCAAAAAGAAGCTGGTGTTGAATACAATCGATACTTGTTAGTAAAAGGATTTATAGCAGCTTTACAAGGCCAATCACAATTAGACAAAGACGAAATTCAATCAATCAATCGCGCGGTTGAAGGCTTTGTACGAGAAAAAAAAGTTGAGCTTAAGGCTCTAATAGGTAATGAAAATAAAGTATTAGGTTTAGAATTTTTAACCAATAATGCAAAGCGTGCTGGCATCATTGTTACTGATTCAGGTTTACAGTACGAGGTACTAAAAAATAGTGAAGGCAGCAAACCTAAAGCTACAGATACAGTAAAAGTAAACTACCTTGGCACACTGTTAGACGGCACAGAATTTGATTCGTCTTATTCACGTAATAAGCCTGCAAGCTTTCCGCTCAATCGTGTAATTAAAGGCTGGACTGAAGGGGTTCAATTAATGAATGTGGGAGCAAAATACAAGTTTTATGTGCCTTCAGATTTAGCATATGGAGCCCGCTCGACTGGTAAAATAACAAGCCATTCAACCTTAATATTTGAAGTGGAATTACTTCAAATCATTCATCCAGGTAAACCTGGAACTAGAGAGCCTAAGCTTTAATTCAATAGTGAATACTCTATTTACAAACATCTAATATAAAGACGAACACGTTATCGCGGCCGGCTTAACTTTATCATTTTAATAATCAGCTATTTTCTGTGCTGAACCTTATCCCCTTACTCTGCAGCCCTTCAAAGAGCTTTTTATCCTGACTTAACCAGGTAATTTAGATTGTAATATATTGTCTTTTTGACTAAATGCTGTTTCAACTTTGTATATTTGGATGTCGATATTTACCTCAAATAATATGTTGCCGTGTTAAAGGTAGTATGACTAACTCTCTTAATTTCAGTTGATTCAATAAAGGCGTAAAAATGGGCAACACTTTTTTACGCTAGGCTCCTCAAAGTGTTTTCGCATGAGGCTTTGGAGTGCCCATTGATAATAACCCTACTTCACTTTGATTAATATTAAGCATAGTCGATAACTATATTTTCACTCGGTGTTAAAGCTTTTACTTCATCGTTATCACTTCGCTAATAGTTACTAAAGATAAGGATAAATCGCTACTGATTTGTTGTCTCATAATGTTATTAAATAATAAGAAAAATTGTGAGTGAGAAAGCATTCATCTAAAATTAAGCAAAGAATCTTACCCACTGAATTGCTTGTCATTCCAGTTAGAACAATGTTACATCTACAATTTAACCCAAATATTTTAAGAAAGGTTCAGGCTTGAAAACAAAACTGATAACACCTGAAGGGTATAAAAAGCTTCATGACGAGCATGAAGAAATATGGCTTAAACAAAGACCAGAAATCACCAAAATTGTAACTTGGGCTGCAAGCCTTGGAGACAGGAGTGAAAACGCAGATTATCAATATAATAAAAAGAAAATTAAGGGAAATTGATCGGCGTATTCAATTTCTTAGAAAACTGCTACCTGAGCTAAAAATCATCAGTTATTCAAAGGAACAGGAAGGAAAAGTGTTTTTTGGGGCTTGGGTTGAGATTAAAAATGATATGGGCGAAGTAAAAAAATTTCGAATTGTCGGCCCAGAGGGAAATTTATGGTGATGCTATTGGGTATATTTCTATCGACTCCCCCATGGCTAGGGCCCTTATTGAAAAAGGAAGTCAACGACATTGTTGCTGTAAAAACACCAAATGGTATCAGTGAATGGTGTATAAATTCCATCGAATACATACGCCAGTGGCTAAATTAGTGACATTGGTAAAGAAACTGTTCGGTTGTAAAAAGCTTCTGATTTTTTATTTTGCAGTAACATTTTGAATAAGTTTGTTCTGGTCAAGTCCAACCGGACACTTTTCTAAAGGAGTTTTCAAATTCAATTGGCGATTGATCCAAATTAGCTGAATGTAGTCGCTCAACATTATAATATTTCATGTACCTAGCAACATCTTCTCGCATATGTGTTCGAGTGGGCTGCGGTACTTTAAACAACCAATCATGCTTTAAACTTCCAAAGAAGCGCTCCACAACAGCATTATCCCAGCAAGCTCCAACATCTCCCATACTAGCTCGACACTCTAATCGCGACAGTAGATTTCTAAAGCCTTTACTCGTGTACTGAGAGCCTCTGTCACTGTGAAACACCAAACCTTTTGGTGGTTTGCGTAAATTATGAGCCTTTGTCAGTGCTTGCTCGACCAAATCACGCGTCATGCGTTTTGATATATGCCAACCTACAATCCGGCGTGAATACAAATCCATGACAATGGCTAAGTACAACCAGCCCTCACCAGTCTTTAAATAGGACACATCACCCGCCCAAATTTGATTGGGTCCAACAGGATTGAAATTCATATTTAGCAAGTTGTCAGCCACAGCATCACTGTGTTTGCGCTTGGTTGTCACTTTATAAGCTATTCGCTGAGTCACAACTAATTTAAGCCGTTCCATTAACTTAATGGCGCGATACCGCGTTATTTCAAAGCCTTCTTTGCGTAGTGCTTTAGCAAGCTCTCTGCTGCCTAAACTGTTTCGACTTGCCTTGAATAATGCTTTGGCTCGTCGATACAGTCTTAGCATTTGAGCGCTAATGAGTTCACCAGGTTTTTTTAGCCATGCGTAGTATGCTGACGAACTCACTTCCATCACTTTACAAGCAACTGACACCGGATACTTCGCATCAAGCTCACTTATAAAAGAATATCTTACTTCATTTCTTTCGCGAAGAAGGCACTGGCCTTTTTTAGGATTTCACGCTCCATTTGTAGACGTTTACTATCTTTCCTGAGCTGAATTAACTCTGCCCGTTCATCACCAGATAATGCATCACCTAGTGCCTGTTTCTTATGCTTAGCTACCCAGTTGTAAAGTAGTTTGTCTGTCACACCTAAAGATGCAGCAGCTTGTACGATTGGATAGTCTTGCTCTATTACCAGAGCGACCGCTTCTTGTTTAAATTCTGCGGGATAATGTTTATTTGTTCGTTTAGTCATATTCACCTCAATTAACAGGATTATAATCCTTTATTGAAGTGTCCGGTTAATTCAACCACAACAGGTTGGCTTAATTCATTCCCGATGAATTAGTCATGGTGTATTTGTGCGGGGTGGCCCTCCACGGGGTGGCCCTCCACGGGGTGGCCCTCCACGGGGTGGCCCTCCACCAAACAGTCGGCACCGCGTGACAATAACGCCGTCTTTACGAAATAAGACTAAACAAGCCTTGCCGACAGGGCAGGAAAAAACACGGGCACAAAAGCACTAATCGATGACCTAGGCGCAAAGACTTAAACGGGTTTTTAACATCGACATTGAAACCTGTGAGCATCGCGCTGGTGCAGTTAAGGTTATAGCGAGCATTGACAAATCGGCAGTAAAGCCGATTTGCACATCCATTGGTGATCCAAAAGATACTCAGTCACCTGAATACAAAAAATGACGAAGTCGTTTAATTATTACCCTCACAAAGTCGAGCACCGCCTCAGATAAGTCTGTTTGAATAAAAGCCGTTCATCATCATAAGCAGTATTCAGAGCTGGTTTGCACAACAGCGGGAAGCGCTTGTCTTGAATTCTGAATTAAGTAGAAACAGTTGATTAATAAACGAAAAATAGCCGAATTTCACTCCCTTAAGAATATGAAATAGATGTCAATATGGAAAATATAAGGCATCATGGAATTTAATTTTAGGAAAAATGACGTTTTATTTTACCTATACTCAAATTCGTTGACAGTTCAACATCATCAGAATGCATGTCCTTAACGACGTGTTCATTAGAGAAATATTTGATACATTGAGATAGCAAGAATAAGCCAACAGCCTTCGCAGTAAAGAAGATCCACCCTGCCGGTGCATGAAAACACTCCAAGGCAATTTTAGGCGAAAAGGTAGCGCCCATCGCAATCAGTGATGAATTCTCAGCGCGTTTAATACCCAGACCGAAATAATGCCAATGGGAAACAGTAAGAAGGCTTGGGGGAAATGGAATTCCCGCTTAAATACCCAAGGATAAAGGCCTGTAAATATGGAGATTAATCCTATGCCCTCATACCCGGGACAACTTGGCGCAATGATGACGATAAAATCTTCCGCGCTAAGGGCTAAATTAACTTTATCAACATGAACCCGATCAAACATCAGCTCCAAAAACCATTGAGAAACTGTGGAGGTCATCTTGTCCAAAGGATACCAAAACTGTTAGAATTGGCGACAAAAAAAGTCAATACACCAATAGCGGCCGCTACAAGCAAAGCTGATTTTTCTTTTGCTAAAAAAATATTCCAAAAACTGAGCGGCCCCAATATAAAAGGGAGCACACGGCGATAACAGCAGCCGCGAAAACCATCCCAGAGCAATCAGCAAAGCCGAATCGCTCGTTACAGCACTGCCTGCAAATATTTCAATGGTGAGAAAATAAAAGCAATGCATTGCAACAGCAACCAATACCACTTTTTACGCTGGCCCTGGCTCGCCAAAATAGCTGGATGTGAACCTTAAAACGAGGTGTCAATAAATTAAGAAAGGCCACCACAAAGACAAGTATAAATCGTGAAGGTGGCCCATATTCGACAGCACCAATGCCAGCACACCGTCCTTACTTGCGAGAGTTTGCGCATCCACCCGCAGGCCCACAACCAGTAACTCTACTAGCAACAAGGCGGTAAGTAATACAAAGGGTAAAATCCACTGAAGATTACTGCCGTTGTTGTTATTGGCTGTCATATTCCTTTCACTAATAAATTAAATGCTAAATCAGGGCAAATAATAGCAAACGGGACAGAATTGTTGAATTTTCTAGGATTCCTACTAAATTCATGTCGGCATTATTAACAAATGATGTTATTGGTATAGTTCAATATAAGTTTAAGCTTTTGTATGTTTGGTATGAAAGTAGCTGGACCTAATCAGCTACTTTATAAGATACACATAAACAAAATACCATTTAGCCGTTACTCATGTCCTTGCATAATACTAATCGATACCTGAGAGCATGTTGAGCGTCATAAACAATAACAAGCAATTAACCCTGTCATTACTGGTCATCATGATTTTGATGGGCCTATTCTGGAGCGGCTCTCGCTATCCAGCTTTAAATGAAAAGACTGCTATGATAGCTGACCTACGCTTTGAGGATCCATTGAGCTTCGAAGCTGTATTTCCTGTTAAGCCGCACTTCCCGTTATGGAAAAAGGTAACCTGCACCAACATTAACTGGGCTCATACCAATCAGCAAGGAATGATTTTTGGGGTGTTATTGGGAGCCGCTTTTTTAACATTAATTCCTCTATTTCGCGTACGTTACTTTAAAGGGCATTTTGCCAATAACTTTTTTTGGGGCGCTATTGGGGCACCTCTGGGTGTTTGCGCCTATTGCTCGTGGTATGCATGATGCGGGGACACGCATCGAGACAACATTGGCGACAATGATTAGCTCGCCCACATTAAATGTGATTATGTTAATCATGATGTTCACTTTATTACCACTGCGCTTTGTGGTTCAGAAACTAATTTTTGCACTGGCTTCATCTTACTTCTTATCCCACTGTTGAGCCAATATTTGTTTTCACGCTGGCCCATTGCCCAGGAAAACCATGAAGACCAGTGTGAAATCGATATCAATCCCGCTGGCATCAACATCGAACAAGAAGATAGCTGGCTGCATACTTCACTGTGGTATCCAAAAGCCTATGCCAATAATCTGTGGTTTATCATAAGAGTAATCATTCCCCTGATGATGCTGGCAGGCCTGCTGGGAGCATTGCTGGTCAGTGTGTTGCCCTGGGAAACCATTACTGCAAATATCGAATACGTGAAACGTTGGAAGAAATTGCTATTCATTAGGCTGACGGCCATGTTCGGTTTATTTTTGCCGGTACCTATCGCCTCTGGCGTAGCCATAAGTGCGGCTTTATATGCTGCGGGCTTACCTGCCAGCTATGTGATGGTGCTGTTATTTACCCTGGGAATTTTCAGTGTGTATTCGTTTTCAATTATTGGCAATGCAATCTCCTGGAGAGTTTCTGCCACGATTGCTGTTGTGTTAGTCGGTATGGGTGCTGCTGATGGATTCACAGCGAGCTATGTTGGTAAATATGTGCAAGCACGTAATCTGAAATTATTTTATGAAGCCTTTTCCGAAGACAACGGCACCGAGATTACAATGATCGAGCGAAACACTCCCTACCGCTCAAGTGATGACAAATTAATTAATGATCTAAAGACTACAGCCTTAGCCTTTCAAGATTTACCATCTCTAAGCACTCCACAATTGCAGGTACAACACCGCCCCTATAATGATCGCCAGGGCGGCAACGAATTAACTTTCGGACGCACAGACAGCGTGCAAATGGGGATAGATGGTTACCTACCGCGTCCATCGATGCATCACGGTTTGTTACCGTTTATATAAATAGCTGGCATCGCCACCGGAGATGTATATAACGATGGGCGCACCGATTTATTAATCAAAGTCAACAACGAGCTTCGCTTATATGCAATGGATGTGGTGCAATACTACGTCGAACACAGTCTCGGGTTTGATGGGTTCGAGGACACAACCATATTCACTACTGCGCGGGTTGACCTTAACAATGATGGCTGGATGTGTTCTTTTCTGCATTTAAAAAAGGCAATTTTGTATTGTATAACCAGCAAGGTCATTTCCCACCAACCCAGTTACACGTTTTACCCAAAGTTGAGGCTGACTTCGCACTATCTGTCGGTTTTGGAGATCTCGACAAGGATGGACTGCTGGAAATCGCTCTCGGCAATTATGTTACGCAAGAACATAGACGCACGACCGACCGATCCAGAAACGTACTATTACGTCCAAGTTTTCTTGGTTACCAAGCTGAACTCTTACCGGATCCGCCTGGAGCAAAACTCTTGATATTATTTTCGGATCTGAATATGGATGGTGATATGGACATCATTTTTGCAAATGATTTTGGCGTGCCGGATAGTCTGTTTTTTGGTAACGGTTCTGGCGAACTGAATCTGGTTATGCGCGAACACAATCTATCACTTAAATCCGGCTCCACCAGCATGAGTTACGACTCAGCTGACATCAATAATGACTTGTCTCTGGAGCTTTTCCTCACCCAGACCACAGGCAACAAACCCAGTCAGCGAGCACGCTTAAACCTCAAACCCAATGAAAAGGCCTGCAAGGAGATTAGCAGCAACAAATGGCGACAACATTGTGAGCTCAGAGCCAACTTGCATTAAGCTGTATAAGCACCCACGCCATTTGCCAGCCTGAACCTTGCAACCCCCTGGACCAAAAAGATTGCATTACCACTAATCTATTCCGTCTCAAGGCTCGACCTTAATTGAAAGGGGCTGAGGAAAATAAATATTGCACGTTGTTTTCAACACGATGGGAAGAACTTGCCCAACTTTGCCAACCCTTGAGAAGCGTGTAAAGGAAAGTGAAAAACCAAAAACTCCGTATGTCGAAGTAGTAAAAAGACTAAATCTACTGTTTACTTGTGAAACCGATGGGCGCTTTACAGAAAACTCTGTCGATTGGGGTTTGGACGTTACCGGTTGGTCCTGGAGCTCACGCTTTGCTGATCTCGACAACGATCAATGCCAGGATGTCTATGTAGTTAATGGCGTGAATATTAAAAAAGAATGGGCATCCAATAAATTCTTACGCAATATAGAGGGCCAACATTTTGTTGACCAAACCGAAAAAGCTGGTTTAACCAGCCATCTAACCGCAGGAGCATTCTCGTTCCTCGATATAGATAGCGATGGTGATCAGGACATTATCACAGTCCCCTTTGACGTCTTGCCAATTTTTCATCTCAATCAAATGGACTCTGGCAACAGCATTGATATTGAACTGTGAGACTATATAGGGAATCACTTTGGTATTGGTACCAAAGTGATTATTCATTACGGACCTGAAGATTCACTTAAGCAAATTCGAGAACTCAAAACCAGCGGTGGCTACCTATCATTTGATGCACCAACTCTTCACTTTGGCCTGGCTGAGTTTGGCAACGTATCCACTATTGAAGTGAAATGATCTACCGGTGAAACTCAAGTCATCAAAGGCGATTTTCCTGTAGGACCGACTTATAGGCTAACTAGAGTGGGTCCAGAAAATTTCAAGGTGGTCCGGAACTAAGACTCAAGTCTAATTTTCAATAATCTTTTCAGCAAAAAAATGCTATGAGCAGTTGGTAAATGTATTTTACATAATAAGATAAAACTCCCCAGCGCTTACAACGGACCCATTAATTTCCCTTTGTTTTACCTAGGCTAGCCCAATTTCCTTTAATACGACAATCTGCAAGTATGGAATAGCTGCCCTTTACCGTAGCTTCTACCGTAGTGTAAGGATACGTCTCCCACCTTTTCAAGCTATACTTTTTCCATTGATTAGCAGCATTAGATAGTCTTATAAATAAGTCTATTTCAACAATAATGAATATAGACCCCACAAACAATTTACGTAGGTAAAGACTAATGCTACATCTTCTGTATAATAATTATCCTAACAATTACTCAACCCAAGCATATAAATCGTACACGATATGACAACTCAACGAACTCCCAAGAAAAAACTTAAGCCTGTACCAGTTACTTTAGTCATGTTTATGGCAATTACTGCCAGCACCCTTGTGATTCAAAATACCTTTGCGGCCAAAGAACCATCAAACCCGTTGCATCAAGAACACTCTTCTAAAAACCAAATCTCTGAACAACGAATACCCAAAAATCACAGTCTCAAAACTATCGTGGAGGGTAAACAAAGTCAATTGCCTCAAAGCCCTACACTAATTCAATTTTGGGCACCCTGGTGCCATAGCTGCGCGGGTATCATATGGGATTTAGATCCGATTTTAGATCAATTTCCACTGATAAACTTTGCATCAATTAACATTGATAACAATGATAACAATGATAACAATGATAACAATGATGAAAATGCCAGAACTTATATTCAAAAACACACGCTCTACTCAAAATATCAACATGCCTTTTATACAGAAGCAAGCTCTAACCTGCTAACAGAACTAAATGTATCTGCTGTACCATTGATTTTATTGGTCAACAAAGAAGGTAAAGTCGTTTTTCGTTACGCATCTCACCTCAACTCTGAATCAAAAAGTCAGTTAATAAATGCTATGCAACAAGTGGAAGCCAGATAGGTTGAGAATCACCAAATCACTCTTAGTCATTACAACAGCGGCGCTGATATGCCTAAAAGCCACTGCCGACATTACCTTTGAAGAACATATTACCCCAATACTTCAAAATCATTGTCTACTGTGTCATTCCGAATCAGGCATATCATTTTCATTTGAAAATCCTGAGACAGCTTACAAATTTGGACCGGCCATGGTATCGGCTGTAGAAGAGCGCCGAATGCCGCCCTGGCTGGCAGAGCCAAGTCATATACAATATGAGGATGACTACTCTCTCAATAAAGAAGAGATACGTACTTTCACACAATGGGGAGAAAACAATTACGCACGAAACAATGCTTTAATAAAAGTTAAAAATATACTCAGTTATACCGCCCAGAATTCAACATTTAAATCAGATAAAGAAGTTATTGTTAACAATGGCAACAGTTATTTACCTAATCAGAATAAAAAAGACGACTATCACTGCTTCTTGATGGAATGGCCAGAGAAAGAGAAGACTTATATTACGGGGTTAAGAGCCATACCGGGAAACGCAAAAGTCATACACCACTTAATATTATTTACTGCTACCCCCGAGATTGCTCCTCATTTAAGAAAAATGGAATCAGAGGAAGAAGGATCAGGTTATGAATGTTTCGGGGGGGGAGCACCTGATCGCTTAGGCAACCCCAGTGTGCGTGCAGCATTAGACAAACTTGAAGATGGATTAAGCAGAAAAATAAATAGTGGAATCAATTTTCTTTCACACTGGGCTCCAGGAATGAATGGCATTCAATTTCCTAAAGACACAGGCATTCCAATTGAACCTGGTGCATTAATCATCGCACAAATGCATTATTACTCAGCGTTTGCTCCAGGCGAATCAGATAAAAACAGCGCAATGCACTTCATAACGAAGAAAGAGGTTAAAAAACCCGGGTTCTTTGTAACAATTACAAATAGAAAATGGTTAAATAGCAAGGGAAATAAAACCATGGTAATTCCCTCTAAACAAGAAGCAAGTTATTCAATAACAGAAAATTTTAGGAAAATTCAACGGCGGGTTCTGTCAATACTTAAAATAAAATCCAAAGAAATAAAAAACCTGGAACTACACTCTGCAAATATACATATGCACAGCTACGGAAAGGCCGGAAAAGTATTTCTTGATGATCCATTGGGTAACCGTGAAAGATTACTAACAATCAATAATTGGGATTTAAACTGGCAAAGGAATTTCACCTTTCACAAACCCAAAGTCTTACCTGAAAAAGATTTAAAAGATTACAAGATCAGCATTGAATGCGAATATACCAATCCCTGGGAATACCCAATTTACGGAGGTTTTGGTAGTAATGATGAGATGTGTATAAATTTTTCATTTATTGCTGTCGACAAGAAAATAAAAAAAACGCTATAGCGGTAATCCATTACTTATCGCATCGCTACAGGCAAACAGCAAGGACGAAAAAAACATTGCACCTATGGCAGAGCAGGGGCTTGCGTCAGGCTGTGCCGCAAATGTGGCAGGCTTCAGTCTCCATGCAGGTGTCATGAGCAACTCACAGGATAGGGGTAAACTCGAAAGGCTGTGCCGTTGCTTATTGTGAAGAGAGTCCCGCTCTGGGGTATCATAAAAAAGGTTGGCAATAACGACTTACCCTAAGGTGCGTTCCAAACTAAAAACACCCTACCGTGACGGCACCACCGGTGACCGGCACAGTCATGTGCACTTTGAGCCGCTGGAATTTATTGCCCGTTTAGCGGCCTTGGTACCCAGACCCCGCGTTAATCTGAGGCGCTTAGATGTGAAACGTTCCTGTTTCTCACCCTACGGGCAACCTCTGGTTGGCTTAATTCATTCCTGATGAATTAGTACATGGCGTATTTGTGCGGGGTGGCCCTCCACGGGGTGGCCCTCCACGGGGTGGCCCTCCACCAAACAGTCGGCACCGCGTGACAATAACGCCGTCTTTACGAAATAAGACTAAACAAGCCTTGCCGACAGGGCAGGAAAAAACACGGGCACAAAACACTAATCGATGACCTAGGCGCAAAGACTTAAACGGGTTTTTAACATCGACATTGAAACCTGTGAGCATCGCGCTGGTGCAGTTAAGGTTATAGCGAGCATTGACAAATCGGCAGTAAAGCCGATTTGCACATCCATTGGTGATCCAAAAGATACTCAGTCACCTGAATACAAAAAATGACGAAGTCGTTGAATTATTGCCCCCACAAAGTCGAGCACCGCCTCAGATAAGTCTGTTTGAATAAAAGCCGTTCATCATCATAAGCAGTATTCAGAGCTGGTTTGCACAACAGCGGGAAGCGCTTGTCTTGAATTCTGAATTACGTAGAAACAGTTGATTAATAAACGAAAAATAGCCGAATTTCACTCCCTTAAGAATATGAAATAGATGTCAATATGGAAAATATAAGGCATCATGTAATTTAATTTTAGGAAAAATGACGTTTTATTTTACCTATATTCCTTTGTGTCGATGGAAGTTTATGCGCAACGTTTTGTCGAAGCCTATATCAATTCCCTACAAATAGAGGACATCTGAAATGGCTGATATCGAATTGCATTATGATAGCGAACTTACTTCTTTTCTCGAAGCGATCTGGGGCGAAGGTTATTTGTCGCCCGGCGGCCCTGAAAAAGTTGCGCGCGTTGTTGAAGGTTTGGATCTGAAAGGCAAACGGGTTCTGGACATTGGCTGCGGCACAGGGGCAATAGCTGTCACCCTTTTGCGCGACCATAGTGCGGCGCATGTAACAGGCATTGATGTCGAAGAACCCGTCTGTACCGCAGCGCGTGCCCGTGCCGATCAATCCGGTTTTGGCAAGAACATCACCATCCGGCAGGTTGAACCCGGACCGCTTGATTTCACTGACGCTACCTTTGATATCGTGTTTTCAAAGGACGCAATCATTCACATTCCGGACAAGGAATTTCTGGCCGTGGAAGTTTTTCGTGTTTTGGTGCCGGGGGGTTGGTTTGTGGCATCTGATTGGCTGATTTCGCATGACAACACCCCGTCTCCCGAAATGCAGGCTTACATCAAACTTGAAGATTTGGACTTTGCGATGGCTTCCCCGACTCGCTATGAAAGTGCATTTTCGTACGCAGGCTTTACCCAATTTGGTCTGCGCAATCGCAATCCGTGGTATTTTGAGGTGGCCAAGAACGAATTTCTGTTGATGACGGGAAAAGAACGGGACGCATTTGATCGTGCCCATGGGGCCAGTTACATGCAAGAAATGGAAGAGCTTTGGGCCGCCATGATCCTGCCTTTGGAGACCGGTGAACATTGCCCGCATCACATCCGCGCCCAAAAATCGTTCTGACCCACATGATGGTCTACGTTACCTTCCGTAGGAAATGGCAGTAAACCAGTGGATTTCTCTATCGCACAAAAATGATCAGTCAGCACTTGGAAACAAGAGTTCCAGTGCTTTCATTATGGAAGCCTCAGGAAAAACTGATTGCTATAACAGGTTTCATCGCTACAGTTCTCATGAATGTAAAACGGAGCAGTTTTGGCGCGCGCTGGTTCATTTTTTGAATGATTTTAGGCGATGCAATCAGACCCCATTAAACAGTCTAAGGCAATCATCAAACTCATTCAGGAAGTGAAAAACCTGAAACTTGAGCTGCCAAGCCAACGCGCGCAAGCCGCGGCTATGGTCGAAATTTTGCACGTCATCGAAAGGTCAACCAACGACATCCAGCAGGTGTTTGACACAATTGCAAAAAGCGCAACTGAGCTTTGTAGTTAGCAATTTAGTGTGGTCTGGCGCTATGAAAGTGATTTGGATCACTATTGTTCCAGCTACGGGTTCACCGAAGAATACAATCAATTTCATACGTCGCGACCGGCTCAGCCGACACTGGAAAAGTCGATTTCGGCCGTTCTGATCAAAACTGGCAAAGTGGTTCGTGTTCTGGATGCACAATCCGAAGTTTACCTTGATCACGCGACGGCTCGGAGATTTGGATTTAGCCAAATGGTAGGTGTTCCGATACTTAGCGATGGCAAAGTCTGGGGTTCGATCATTAGGGCCTGGCCGGAAGCTGATACTCCGCTGCACTCTCATATCGCGTTGATCCAGACTTTTGCCGAGCAAGCCAGCATTGCCATCGCAAATTCACGGTTTTTGCACGAAACACAAGAAGCACTAGCATATCAGACTGCTACATCTGATGTCCTTGCCGTTATTTCGCGATCCCCGCATGAACTCAACCCGGTTCTGGACGAAGTCCTGAATGTCGCTGCGCGTATTTGCAAACCGCAATATGCTTTTATGGCGTTGTTGGATACGTCAGACGGCAAGTATCACGTCGTTGCAAGTCGCCACGCAGACAAAGTATTCATCAAATATATGCAGGACAATCCCGTTGCACCCGGCCATGGGACTTGTATCGGTCGCACAGCATTGCTGCGCGAAACGGTCTATGTCAGGGACACAAAAACGATGACAGTTACAAATGGCGAGGACACGAATAGCACAGAGATAAAGTAGGTGAAAAAAGAGAGTTGTTATTGAGTTAATGAGCAAGAACTGACTGGCTCGAATGTGCTGCATTCGTTGAGAAAGAAGTTCTCTGACAGGCCGCTGTGAGCCTAAAATCAGGCGGTCTAAGAGTCTGGCTAATAGGTGTGCTAATATTTTAAGTCTTTCATCTCACATCCGTCGGACTTATTGCTCCAGATTTATGCTTACCTAAAACGTGGGTGTAAATTTGCGTGGTTTTTACATCATCATGCCCCAGTAATTCTTGCACGACTCTGATGTCATGTCCTGTTTCAAGCAATCTTGTTGCGAAACTATGCCGAAAGGTAGTAAGCGTCCGGCAATCCCACCTAGTCTTTAGCAAATCGCCATGGTAGCAGTGGCTCGATATCGGTGTTTTGAACCGAGACTTGTTCAAGTAAATGCATCATATAGTCGAACGGCGTTAGTCCGTTTGCCTTTGCAGTTTCTATAATGCTGTACAGTATGGCACTGGCCTTAGCGCCTTTGGCCGTTTGACTAAACAACCAGTTCTTTCTGCCTATGACGAAGGGTTTTATCGCGCGCTCAGCGCGGTTATTATCGATGTTCAGGTGACCATATTGGGTGTAAGTGTTGAGTTTACTCCACTGATTTAAGCAGTAGGTGATGGCTTCGCCTAATTTGCTTTTTGCCAATACCTGCGACTCTGATTTTATCAGCCACGCTTCGAACTGTTTGAGCAATATAGTGCTCTTTTCCTGCCTTACTTTCCGCCTGTTATCAGGTGCACTCGCTTTTATTTGCGTTTCAATACGATACAGCTTTTGAATATGGTTAAGTGCCCAATCGGCTCTGCCGCTAGATTTTTTGCCCTGTGCGGTTTTGGCTTCAACGAATTTACGTCTCGCATGGGCCCAACAGCCTGCGAGTGTCGCTTGGGTTTTGTGGTAACCCGCATAGCCATCCACTTGTAGATACCCGTTGTAACCCTGTAAATAATCCACGGCACATTGACCCGCGCGACTCGATTGATAGTCGTACAGCACGATATTTGGGATGTCAGTATTGGGTAATTTCCCTTCAGGTGAGTCGGCGCCTGAGGTATACACCCACATATAGCATTTCGCTTTATCTTCGCTGACGACTTTTAAGGTGGTTTCATCAGCGGCAATGACGCCTTGCTTAAGTATCAATTCGTGTAAATGGTCATATAGCGGTGTGAGCAAGTCAGCGCACCTCAACATCCAATCGGCCATAGTTTTGCGGCTCAGTTCAATACCGTATTGTTTGAACATCGCTTCTTGACGATACAGTGGCAACCCAAATTGATATTTACTGGTGATTACCTGACTAAGTAAGCTTGGTGTCGCATAACCTTTAGGGATAACTGAAGGTGGCACCGGTGCTTGTTTGATGTGATTGCTAATGCCGTCCTTTTCACATACACGACACGCATACTTAGGACGAACATGCTCTATCACTTTAACTTGAGCAGGGATGAATTCAAGCTTTTCAGTCTTGTCTTCACCTATCTTGTGCAATTCATTGTTACAGCAAGCACAGACTTTATCTTCCTGTGCAATATCATGGATAACCACTTCACGAGGTAATGTTTTTGGTAATGGTTTACGCTTAGGTTTATTGCGTGTGTAGCTGATGTCTTCTTTTTCGACAGGTGTTTCAGCAACCAGCTCTTCTGCTTCATTAAACAATTCACCTTGACCAGGGTGACCTTCGCTACTCGCCCCAAATTGTTTTTGTTGGGCAAGACGAAACTGCTCTTCAAGAAACTGATTGCGACTTTCTAATCGTTCAACTTGCTTGCTAAGCTCGGCTATTTGTTGGCGTAGTTGGGCTTTATTCATGTCACTTATTATAACCCTAAGTGACTGTTTTCAATTAGATTAAAACGTGATCGTTAAATGCTACTTATGATCGTACGTTATAACCCAGAGGCCGTGTAATCCAAGCTGCGATGTCCAACGACATCATAGCCACCGAGCAACCATGTTAACTGCTGCTCACTCAAATTAGTGTGTTTGAGTTGGCCACACTTAGGCCATTTGAAGCGTTGTTTCTCCAACCGTTTGTACCATAATGCAAACCCGGTTTTATCCCAGTATAAGAGTTTGAGTTTGTCTTGTTTTTTGTTACAGAAGATAAATAATGCACCGGAGAATGCGTTTAATGTTAATTCACTTTCGATAATCGCCAGCAAGCCATTAATCGACTTTCTAAAATCAACATGCTCAAGGTGCAAATAAATGTCATCTGGCTCAACGAACATTCTCATGATTGCAGTGCCTTAACGAAACTTGCCAACCAAACAGGCTCGCAAGACGTCGAAAAAGATAACGAAACCTCGCCCAATCTGACAGATACTGATGGTTGAATAGTCGCGTCGATAGCAGACTTGCTAGCTTTTACAAAACGAGGCGGGTTAACTTGCTGTTGTAATCGCCCACGAAATTTATAAAAACTTGATGTGCTAACTCTGTGCTCTTTACAGAAATCAACAATGGCTAACCCACTCGTTTGTTGTTGGCTTATCAATTTCTGCCATTCATCTAGTGTTTTATGCTTCATAATACCTCCCATTACAGTGAGGAAGTATTTTCGAATGAATAATGGATGACTGCTAGGCGTGGATCACCGGACGCTTACGAAAGGTATGTGATGTAACCCGTTTTAAAATGCCTGCTTCTTGCACTGCTTTCTTTAAGGCCTTTCGAAACCCAGTTTGGTGAAGGTGATGCCGGCATACATAGCCATCGTAAGGGGGACACATCGTGTAGTTGAAGGAAATATATATTGCCAAGATAAGTTAGTAGCGGCTTTCCCATATTTACGAATTAGAGCAGGTGGTAGTGATGACAGTCCATACTCTTCATCAATGTCCTTTTGGTGAATACACTCCACTTTTTGAATTTGTTTAGTAATCTCGGTCTTAGTCAATTCTGGAAACATGGTTACACGGTCTTTTTGGCCTTTTGAATGAAAAATAAAAATAGTATTTCGTTCAAAATCAAAATCCTTTACGCGCAGCTTCAGCACCTCAGATATACGAAATCCCGCGCCATACATTAATGTCCCAATAGTATGATGAACCCCTCGTAATTTATCGATTACAGCAATCGCATCATTATGACTTAATACTTCAGGTACACGGACAGGCGTCTTAGCAAATTTAAAGGACATATTAGTCAAGTCCATATTAAGCACATGACGATACATAAAAATGATGGCGCACAAGGCTTGATTTTGAGTCGTTGGCGAGACTTTTAGCGCTATGGCAAGATGTGATAAAAACTGTTCAACCTCTAGTTCACCGATATCTTTAGGGTGACGCTTGCCGTTGAAATAAATAAATCGCCTAATCCAATGAAGGTAGGCCTTTTCAGTTTTTATGCTATACCTTTTGGTTCGCAAAATAGTTCGAACATATTCTATAAAAGGTGACTTTGACATAATATTACCCTCTGCAAATCATACTGTTTTTTATATACAGATATAATGCATATTTTAAAATAATGCCAAGATTGCTTCCTATTATGTAAATTCCTTAGGTCTCGTTTTGTTTTTCAAAAATACGCTAAGTTATTCATTTAATTATGGAAAATATTATTCACATAGTTTTTAATAGGAAGCAGAAAAGTCGCGTTAAAGTCAGGTCTCCTTTTGCTTTTCAATTCTTTGCGGTCTTGCTGGCATGAAAGTGAAAAATATCACATAAAAATTAATAGGTAAGTACTGAAATTGACGAAAATAAAAATCAAATCGAGAAGTTACATATACGACATGCTCGATAATAAGCGTTAAATTACAGGATACGTGTTATGCAGATGTCTACTAAGTATGGTATTGCTTTTTTGTGCATGCCGAAGTGTGCATCAACATCTATTGAAAAGGCTATACAACCATTTTGCAATATAAATTTTTCGGGACATCCCAAATTAAAACACATTAATGCTCAATTATTCTCTGAAACAATATTTTCTGCGCACAAGAAACTGCTTCCAAATGTAGAGATAGAATCTTTCAGTTTGATAAGAGATCCTTTAGAAAGGATGGAAAGCAGGTATCGCTATAAAACTAGAGATGAAATTAAAAACCCGAATCATCCAAATCATCGAAATTACACCGGTGGCATGAGTTACAATGAATATATCAAAGAATATATTTCTGAAGGAAAAAGGAAGCCATTTGCAAATTTGGCAAGTCAATACGACTTCCTAACTATGACTAATGGTGAGATTGGCGTAGATCATATAATGCCAATGAATAGGCTAGACTTAGTCGCTGACTTTCTATCTAAAAAAATAGGGCGAGAAATCGAGATACCACATGAAAATATATCACCTAAGTTTTCTACTTCTTTAGACCATGAACTCGAAAAACAACTTCGACAATATTTAGCCGAAGAGATTGTCATGTATGAGTTTATAAAGGGTCATGGAAAATTTAACAAGGCGCTTCACTCGGACAAGCTCCTCGCTGCGCTTAAAGCTTGCCGGTGAGCGCAGCGTTAATGTCCATATTACTGCGATAGATTACCAAAAAATTGTATTTCACCACAGTCCGTTTACTTAGGCTAAGCAGTCATTTGGGAATTGAATCAGGCCGCTGTGAGCCTAATAGCAGACGGTCGAGCGTTTACCCTGATGGGGAAGTTTGTGCCATAAGCGGGCATACAAAATCCATGTTTTCTGATTTTTTTACGGCAAGTTAGCCACCAGAGCGGTCATTGGCCTTTTTAAAAATCCTGATGAATTAGAGCATTAGTCCTAAGGTGCTATCACCTCCTTTACGTCTTAGAAAACTAACTCGCTAACGCCCTTTGTTATACAAACTCCAAACTTGGGTTTATAAGGCGACCGTCACATCAGTGCAGACCAACTCGCAGCAAGATCTGTGTCTGTCATAATCTCACCAGAAGAAACTATATTCTTTTTATTATCATGATGTTAGAAACATGCTTCATATATCTACACAATTCAGGGGTAATGCTAAACTAACTTTTGTTCTGCCCATAACAACAGATGTTTTGAAGTGAAGCACAGCAATGTCACTAAAAAAAAATAATTGAGTAAACTCTTCAAAATTTTCCATATCTTTTGCTGTCACTACCAGAACGAAATCCGCCTCACCCGTTATGTAGTAACACTGCTGGATATTATTATTATTTTTTACTTTGTTTTTAAAATAATTAAAACAATCGTTATAACTTCTATTTAGTTGTACAGATATGATAAAGGTCATTGATTGATTTACAGAGTCAGGCGATATTATTGCTACTTCCTGAGCGATAACTTTATTATCTCTTAAGCGCTTTAAGTGTCGCTGTATACTTGCAGCCGATAACCCTACTTCTTCGGAAAGGCGCTCAACAGAAGTTTTTACATCTATTTGTAATAATTCCAATATTTTTAGATCTTGCTTACTTAATTTCACAACTCAATACTCCCTCGCAATTACTGATGTGATTCTATCAATATTTTACAAAAACAATGAATTAATAATCACTTATCTTTATATAAGGACTGATGTATACCGTTACTGCTAGGTAGACTATCCATAATTCACTAAAGAGATAACAAAGGAATATCACCATGTCTGCAATACAAAATTTGTCTGCTTCCGCTGCTATAGATGTAAAAAGCTCACAACCACAGATACAAGTATTCAACCCTGAAGACGGCAGTTTAGTCGGAACAGTTGTGAACAACTCTTTAAGTGAAGTGGACGCTATTATTGAGACCGCAGTGATAGGCGCCCAAAAAGCTAAAAAACTGTCTTCACATTTACGAATGTCTGTACTTAATGACGTTGCTGATAATTTAAGAAATCAAAAAGAATTCTTCGCTCAAATGATTGCTCGTGAAGGTATTAAAACCATTAATGAAGCGCGTAAAGAAGTTTCTAGATGTGTGGAAACCATACGAATAAGCGCGGAAGAAGCGAGGCGTTTAACGGGAGAAACTATTGCTTTTGATCAAGCTCCCGGCTCTGAAAATAGGTTTGGGTATTATCGTCGGATACCTATTGGCGTTGTTGCAGCTATTACTCCCTTCAATGACCCTTTAAATTTAGTCGCTCATAAAATTGGTCCCGCTATAGCAGCAGGAAATTCAATAATCCTCCTGCCTCACCATGAGACGCCTCTTGTCGCAAAACTGCTTGTAGAGCTATTTAATAAAACAAATTTACCTAAAGGTATCTTAAATTTGGTTACAGGATATGGAATAGATATAGGCGATAAGATCGTATCAGATCCTCGCATTAATATGGTTTCATTTACTGGAGGAAAATGTGTCGGAGAAAGAATTCTAAGTCACGTAGGTTTAAAGAAAGTATCAATGGAGCTTGGCAGTAACTGTCCAGTAATAGTCATGAATGATGCAAATATTGAGATGGCAATGGAAGCATGTGTCAGTGGTGCTTTCTGGGCAGCAGGCCAAAACTGTTTACATGTTCAAAGAATTTATATTCAAGATGAACTATATGATCAGTTTTCCTCAGAGTTTTGTTTGCGTGCAAGCAAAATATCTATGGGCGACAAACTATCTGAATCTTCGCAGATGGGTCCAATGATTAATAATCGTGCTGCTCTTAAAGTTGAAGCGATGGTAAAAGATGCCCTAGAGAAAAATTCCACATTACTGTGTGGTGGGAAAAGACAGGGAAATTTTTTTCAACCTACTGTTTTTGCAAATGTAAGCAGTGACTGCTTAATTGCCAAAGAAGAAGTGTTTGGACCTATCACTGTGTTGTATCGATTTTCTGATAAAAAAGAGGCAATAGCTCAAGCAAATGATGTTGAATTTGGCTTACAAGCTGGAATATTTACCAATGATCTTGAGTTAGCGTTTGAACTTGCAGATTCAATGGATTGTGGTGGCGTCATGATAAATGACAGCAGTGATTATCGCATTGATGCAATGCCATTTGGTGGAGTCAAAGGATCAGGTGTTGGCCGAGAAGGTGTTATGAATGCTGTTAAAGAAATGACCGACATAAAAACTTATTGTTTTAATTTACGAAAGTAACGCCATCGAACAATCATTCAACATTTTAAAGAGTTAACTTAGGAAGAACATAATGAAAACATACACATTAGCAATAATCGGTTTTGGGAATGTTGGTCAAGGCCTAACTAAAATTATTAGTGATAAAAAACAACTGTTAATAGAAAAGTTTGGTATTCATTTAAGCATCGTAGCGATATGTGACTTGTATAAAGGAAGTCTTTATAACCCTAAGGGTTTGGACCCTGAAGTATTATTATCTGATCTAGAAAAGCATGGAGATCTAAAAAGTACTTCGGCTCCCATCACTGGCTGGAATGCGACTGAAACGATTGATAAAAGTGGAGCTGATATTTTAGTAGAGCTTGCTTTTACTGATCTACAAACAGGTGAACCCGCAGTAAGTCATATTAAACAGGCATTAAATAATGGTATGCATGTTTCTATGACTAATAAAGGACCGGTGGCTTTACATTTTCCTGAACTTCGTAAAATAGCATTAAGCAATAATGTTCAAATTGGCATTGAAGGCACTGTAATGAGCGGAACTCCTGCAATAAACTTAGGTAATGAGATGGTGTTAGCTGCCGGAATAACAAAAATCCAAGGGATTCTTAATGGCACGACAAATTATATATTAGATGAGATGTCTTCAGGAGCAGGGTATGAAAATGCACTCAAACAAGCACAAGAACTTGGTTATGCTGAAGCAGATCCTACAGGGGATGTTGAGGGTTATGATGCCGCTGCAAAAGTAGTTATTCTGGGGAATCTTTTAATGGATTTATCGCTTACATTAGATGATATAGAGCGTCAAGGCATTTGCCATATCACAAAGAATGATATTTTTAACGCCACTTCTTTAAAGAAGCATTGGAAATTAATTGGAACAATTGAAAAGCATAACTATGGGTTCTTAGCATCAGTTAAACCTGAGATGGTATCGAGTGAACATCCATTCGCATCAATTAAAGGCGCGACAAATGCTATTACTTATTCAACAGAATTACTAGGTGATATTACCTTAATTGGTCCAGGTGCTGGGCGCTTGGAAACAGGATACGCTGTTATTGAAGATATACTTTCAATACATAAAAAATCACGCTAAAAATTCACCCATATGTCAATATTATATACACTAGTGGCTTGGTGAATATGGCCACTAATTTAAAGTTAAATAGGGATGTTCTGTAATGCGCCATGTGCCATATTGAGATATAGTTATGAGCGAGTTCGATGACCGTTTTGCGCGTGAATCCGTCCATCAAAGCAATAAAGCTGAAGATCCGCTATTCGCTCCAAAGGGACTAAAACACCATAAATAGCTACGTCCGCTTTCTTGGGCTAAGCAGACACCTGGTTTCGACTACTCGAATGACCGTTCCTCGCCTAATTTTATATTTATGAGATAAAATCATCCCAAAATTTTCAACCGCGTACGGCCCTTTTTGCCGTGATGCGGACTGCTGGCATATGTTTATAGTAGGACTGTTTATCGTTTATAGGCGTCATTCAACATATTGCGGTGATGCTCTATACCAAGAAATCCACAGAATGATCAGAACAGCCTAAACATATTGGGTATCGTGACTAGTTTCTATTAACCACTTTTTCTTTGTCGTAAGTTGTGGGCTCACAGTCTATTAAATATCAATTGTGATTTTCGCTAACTACTTAGTCTTTTTGACTAAATTGTTAAGTTAGCTCGAGATTTTCAAATAGTTAAGTATTGCATAATTAATTAAAAACTCAATTTAATCAATTGCTTACCCTATCTTGTTAAATTGGCACAACACTTGTAATAGCGTTGTTAGTACTGGTAGTGCTGGAATAGCCCAGCAGGAAATTTATTAATTTTATTGGAGAAATCAACATGGGTATGTTTTCGAGAGTGTCAGACATAATACAAGCCAATATCAATGCCATCTTAGATAAGGCAGAAGAGCCTGCAAAAGTGATTAAGTTACTGATCCAAGAAATGGAAGAAACCTTAGTGGAGTTACGCTCAGTGGCGGCCACTCACCTAGCTGAAAAAAAGCAGGTACAGCGCCAAGTGGACAAATTGCAACAACAGATCAATGCATGGCAGGCAAAGGCGGCCTTGGCGGTAGAGAAAGATCGTGAAGATTTGGCTAGAGCCGCATTGGTTGAAAAGCACCATAGTCAGCAAAAATTATCAGCTTTAACTGATGAGCTAAATGTGGTTGAAGAATCGCTATCTAAATTACAAGCTGACATGGGCAAATTGCAAGACAAACTAGTGGAAGCCCGAGCTAAACAAAAATCTCTGATTATTAGAGAGCGTTCGGTAGCCGTGCGCATGACCATTAAGAATAAAGCTCATTCAGTGAAGATTGATGATGCAATTATCCGGTTTGAGCAATATGAGCGCCGAATTGATGATCTAGAGTCACAAGTTGACGCTTATGATTTAGTGGATGAGTCAACAGGCTTACATGCACAGTTCAATCAACTTGAATCTGAGAGTCAAATTGAGCAAGAGCTAGAAGCATTGCGTTCAAAGGTTGCTTAGTGTTGATTTGCCCATTCGCTAGTGGCGCACCACCACTGTCGCTAGCTGCAGAAACTTGAAGTCATAGGAGAAAAACATGAGTCGTTATTTTGAAGTAAATAGATTATACAAAGATTCAATACATCGAAAAGTGTCAGGTGTATGTGCCGGTTTAGCGAAACATTGGAGCGTACCTAGGTTGTTAGTTCGCGTAGCGGCTGTAGTCTGTTTAATCGCACTGCCTACCATCACTGCTATCGCTTATATTACTGCCACAATCCTGATCCCAAACAAATAAGGGATGCATCATGTTTAAAAACATAACCCTAGCTGTGTTGATATCGATGGTATTGACGTACAGCCTGGGTCACTTAGTAACCTAGTGGTTAGATTTGCATATTTCCTTTGCAAAGCATGATGTTGAACCTATCACTTCCATTATCGCACTAACAGGCGTGCTAGCTATATTGGTTGTAGTGGGTTTTATCATCGCATTTAGCCTTTTTACTGCTATTGCTTTCGCCTTTATTACCGCAGGAATTGGTTTGTTTGTTGCCGGTCTAAGTGTATTTTGGCCGGTTATCTTATTTACCTTAGTGATTTTTCTTTTAGTGAGAGACAAGCAGACATCTGCCCATTAATGTTATCAACGACCTAGGTCAAACTTTTGTGCTTAATGGATGGTATCTTAATTAAAATTACTGAATAATCAGAGACAATTTTTATACGTGGGTGATTTATGTTTCGATTATTTGTATTGCTGTGTAGTTTAGTAACGGGTGTTATTCACGCTGAAGTAATAGTCACAGACGCAACTGTCAGACTACTGCCTCCTGGTGTACCTAACACAGCGGCATATTTTTCTATTCAAAACAGCTCGGACACCACCCAAATTTTGATTGGTGCTTCGGCGGATTTTGCTACTAAAGCAGAAATTCATAATCATATAATGGTGAATGACATGATGCGAATGGAGCAACAGTCAGAGGTCGTTATTAAATCAGGTCAGACCGTGCAGTTTGCTCCCGGTGGCCTACACATTATGTTATTTGGGCTGAAACAACCCTTATCAGAAGGAGAGTCTGTAGCCATCAGTTTACAGACCAAAGACGGTGAGTCCATTATCATCTCGGCCAAGGTCGCCGGGCCGTCTGTGCACAAACATCATTAGGGAAAAACATGAAACAATACCTTGCACCAAAATGGCTATTTAGCACCGCCGTACTATTTATTTTCTTGTTATGGATTTTGTCAGTATTTTGGAGCTTTGAGCCTGATTTATTTGAACCTGAGCTACTTGCCCAGCAGCAAGCTAGCCAGAGAAATGAGTCTGTTGTCGCTGGTTACACCATTACTACTAGTTTAATTAAAGTCAGCGAGACCTTGCTAAACAAGTCTGGTGGATATTTGTCAAATGATGTGTTGCCACCTAGTGTCATGATGGACAATATGCCTAGCTGGGAGTTTGGTGCTTTAGAAATGACGCGAGATTTGGCCCTAGCGATGCGTCAAGATTTTAGTCGTTCACAGAGTCAATCGTTAGAAAATCCTTTTTTAACCAAAGCCCAACCTCAGTTCAATATAGACAGTTTAAGCTGGTTATTGCCTTCAGCTGAGTCCAAGTATCAAGAAGGCATTGATAATTTATATGCTTACAGAAGTAGCTTGTCTGATAGCCGCCAACAACAGGGACAATTCTATGCTCGGGCCGATAATTTAAGAGATTGGCTGAAACAGCTGGAGAAACGTTTAGGTAGTTTTTCACAACGATTGAGTGCCAGTGTTGGTCAAGAGCGTCTTGATACAAGCCTAGCAGGTGATGCTCAAGCTATTCAGTCTACGCCAACGGCAAATAGACTGACTGAAAAAACCAGCTGGTGGCAGTTAGACGATAATTTTTATGAAGCCAGGGGCGCCAGCTGGGCATTGATACATTTTTTAAAAGCAGTGGAAGTGGATTTTGCAGATGTACTTGAGAAGAAAAATGCCACGATTAGCCTGCAACAAATAATTCGTGAATTGGAGGCAACGCAAGAATCTTTATGGAGCCCGATTATATTAAATGGCAGTGGATTTGGTACGTTAGCTAATCATTCGTTGGTGATGGCAAACTATATTTCTCGTGCAAATGCTGCTCTAATTGAATTAAGCGAATTGTTGAATCAAGGTTAAATAATGAAAAAAAACACACTATCTCTAGGATTATTAGCATTATGTGTAAGTTTTACCAGCCAAGCTGACACTTTACTTGGGCTATATGCCGGTGCGCAAGCTTGGAATATGGAAACTTCAGGCGGGTTTTCAAATGACGGAAGTAATACTGAGTTTAATTTCGAAAAGCAAACAAATACAAATCTGTATGTGGCTTTTGAACATCCTATTCCGCTGATCCCAAATGTTAAAGTGCAAAGAACTGCTATGGATACCCAAGGTGATGTCATATTGGACGCTCAGTTTACATTGGGTGACAAAGTTTTTGCTGCTAATGGTAATGCTTTTACAGATGTATCATTAACAACTACCGATTTCATTTTATATTACGAATTGTTTGATAATGATTTAGTTAGTTTCGATGTTGGCCTCAATGCAAAACATATTGATGGGGAGTTTTTGGCCACAGTTGATGGTGAAACAGGTAGAGAAGAGTTTTCTGGACCAGTTCCTATGGTTTATTCTAGGCTGGCTGTTGGTGTTCCATTTACTGGTTTTGGTGCATTTGTAGAAGGTAGTTTCTTAAGTATTGACGATCATACAATATCAGATTATCAAGCTGCGATAACTTATAGCTTGATGGGCAACCTTGCAATAGATTTGACGTTACATCTTGGTTATCGAGCTGTAACATTGGATTTAGATGATTTAGATGACATTTATTCAGATCTTGAATTTAAGGGGATATACGCTGGATTAGAGGTGCATTTTTAATTTAATTTAATTTGGTTATAAAAAATTATTTTTTATTCTTTCCGGTTATGAACATGTGTCGCTAATCTATAGTTGTATTCACAACGATTAGCGATTATATGTCTTCAGTAATAAATCAAGCCACTGGGCTTGCCGCAGGTTTAAATGAAAACCAGTGGACTCAAATTCATCAGGCAACGGCCTCACTCAATCCACAACAACTAACTTGGTTGAGTGGCTACTTAGCTGGGATGGCGCAAACAGGCCAATCTACTGTTTTAGCTCAACCCGATAGCAGCCATGCTAAGTCTTTAACTATCTTATATGGTTCGCAAACGGGTAACGCCAAATCTGTGGCACAGGAATTTAAAGCCAAATTAGATGCGCTAAATATCCCTGCTACAATAGTTAGCATGGCTGACTATAAGCAGAAGCAACTAAAAACAGAAAGTCATGTAGTCATTATTGTCAGTACCCACGGTATTGGCGAAGCGCCAGATGATGCTGTGGCACTACACAGCTTTTTAGCTGGAAAAAAAGCGCCTAAACTTAATGATTTAAACTTTGCTGTGTTGGGCTTAGGTGACACAAGTTACGAGTTTTTCTGCCAAACAGCGAAAGACTTTGACAAACGTTTACAAGACTTGGGCGCGACCAGAATTACTGACCGGGTTGATTGTGACGTTGATTACGACGCAGATGTAGCGGCTTGGTTCGACACCATCACACATCAAGTAAAAGATGAGTTGAGTGCAAAGAGTTCCCAGTCTGTTATTCCATCCTTGAATATGCACCCTAGTGCTGCAGTTGCCAGTCAATACACTAAAAAATTGCCATATACTGCAACCCTGCTTGAAAGCCAAAAAATTACTGGCCGAGATTCAGTTAAGGATATCCGTCATATTGAGATATCCCTTGAAAATTCTGGTATTCAATACCGCCCAGGTGATGCGTTAGGTGTGTGGTTTAAAAATGATATAAACCTAGTTGATGAGATAACTACTTTACTTGGTTTACAAGGTGATACCTCAGTAAATTGGTCAGGTGATGATTACAATTTTAACGACGCTTTAATCAATAAATTAGAATTAACTCAAAGCTATCCGACTTTTGTCACAAAATATGCTAAATACGCAAACAATATTGAACTCAATGCACTGTTGGATGATAAGTCTGTATTGCGTGAATATCTGTCTCAGCGTCAAATAATCGATGTTGTTCGACAGTATCCAGCTAAGCTCAATGCTCAGGAGTTTGTTGATACCTTAAGAATGATAACACCACGACTCTACTCTATTGCTTCTAGTCAAGCAGAAGTGGAAGATGAAGTGCACTTAACCGTTGCTTTAGTTGAGTACGACGCCCACGGGTATGCCCATCAAGGTGGTGCCTCAAGCTTTTTATCTACTCGTTTAGATGAAGGTGGTGAAGTCAATGTGTTTGTTGAGAAAAACGACAATTTCCGCTTGCCAGATGATGGCAATACACCCGTTATAATGATTGGGCCCGGCACAGGTATCGCACCCTTTAGAGCTTTCATGCAACAACGTGAAGCTGAAGAAGCAAGTGGTGAGAACTGGTTGTTTTTTGGTAATCCTAATTATACGCAGGACTTTTTGTATCAAACTGAATGGCAGCGTTTTGTTAAAGATGGGGTATTAAATAAAGTCAGCTTGGCATTTTCTAGAGATCAAGAGCAAAAAGTTTATGTGCAGCATAGAATGCTTGAACAAGGCGCTGAGATTTATCAATGGCTTGAGCAAGGTGCACACATTTATGTATGTGGCGACGCCAACCATATGGCCAAAGATGTGCAAGACGCTTTAGTTCAAATTGTGATTGCCCATGGTGCAAAAAGTGATGAACAAGCCGAACAGTATATTTCTGACTTGCGTCGTGCCAAACGTTATCAAAAGGACGTTTACTAATGAGTAAAGACCACAAAAATTTCGTCGTTGAAGGCAAGCTAGCTGATAACGAACGTTTGAAAGACCAAAGTAACTTGTTGCGTGGAACCATCGCAGAAAATTTGACTGATGATTTAACCGGTGCCTTTGTTGGCGATAACTTCCAGCTTATTCGTTTCCATGGTATGTATCAGCAAGACGACCGCGATATTCGTGCAGAGCGTGCTAAGCAAAAGTTAGAACCACTTCAAAATGTAATGTTAAGAGCTCGGTTACCTGGAGGCATTATTAGTACGCAGCAGTGGCTGGCTATTGATAAGTTTGCTGAAGAAAAAAGTATCTACGGCAGTATTCGTTTAACTACCCGTCAAACTTTTCAGTTCCATGGGGTATTAAAACCTAATGTGAAATCTATGCATCAAATGCTTAATCAGGTTGGTGTTGATTCTATTGCGACTGCTGGGGATGTAAACCGTAATGTGTTGTGTACATCTAACCCGGTAGAGTCTGAAGTACATCAAGAAGCGTACGAGTGGGCGAAAAAAATCAGTGAACATTTACTGCCTAAAACACGTGCCTATGCAGAAATCTGGCTTGATGGCGAAAAATCAGAAACAACTGAAGTAGAGCCTATCCTAGGTAATAACTACTTACCTCGTAAGTTTAAGACAACAGTGGTTATTCCGCCGCAAAATGATGTAGATGTCCACGCTAATGATTTAAATTTTGTGGCTATTGCCGAAAATGGCAAGTTGGTTGGTTTTAATGTCTTGGTTGGTGGGGGCTTAGCCATGACTCATGGTGATACTTCTACTTTCCCACGCAAAGCAGATGACTTTGGTTATATTAGTTTAGAACATACTTTGGCGGTAGCAGCAGCGGTGGTGTCTACTCAACGTGACTGGGGGAACCGTGTTAATCGCAAAAATGCGAAAACTAAATATACCTTAGAACGTGTAGGTGTCGAAAATTTTAAAGCGGAAGTAGAAAAACGCTCAGAAATTAGTTTTGCAAAAAGTCGACCGTATGAATTTACTTCACGCGGTGATCGCATTGGTTGGGTTGAAGGGTTAGATGGCAAACACCACCTTACCTTGTTTATCGAAAACGGCCGTATTTTAGACTATCCGGGCAAAACACTGAAAACCGGTTGTGCTGAAATTGCAAAAATACACATGGGTGATTTTCGCCTAACGGCAAATCAGAATTTGATAGTGGCTGGTGTACCCGCTGAGCAAAAATCGCAGATTGAACAGCTAGCACGTGAGCACGGGCTCATGGCTGATGATGTGAGTTTGCAGCGCAAAGATTCGATGGCCTGCGTGTCTTTGCCAACATGCCCATTAGCGATGGCTGAAGCAGAACGTTATTTACCTGATGCAGTGACAGAGATTGAAGGGCTATTAGCCAAGCATGGCATGCAGGATGAAAGTATCATCTACCGTGTGACCGGTTGTCCTAATGGTTGTGGCCGGTCTATGTTGGCAGAAGTTGGCTTAGTGGGCAAAGGCCCTGGAAAATACAACTTCCATTTAGGTGGTGACCGTCAAGGTACACGGATCCCTAGAATGTACCGTGAAAATATCGATGAAAAAGAAATCATGCGCGAGTTAGACTGCTTAATAGCCCGCTGGTCTAAAGAACGTGATGCTGACGAAGCTTTTGGTGATTTTGTTATCAGAGCACAAGTGGTTAAACCTGTTCTTGACTCAGCCAAGGACTTTTATGATGACCCAAGCTACTCAATCTAACAATATAGTCATTACAGACAGTATAGACAGTATAGACAGTACAGACAGTTCAGACAGTACAGAAAGTACAGACAGTTCAGACAGTGCAGAAAGTGCAGAAAGTACAGAAAGTACAGAAAGTGCAGACAGTGCAGATCTAAGTATTTCAGGCGACGAATTGGTGCAAACTAATATCGCCTTAGAAAAACAGTCTGCTTCACAACGTATTGCTTGGGCTTTAGAACACCTACCTCACAACTTTATGTTGTCATCAAGTTTTGGTGCGCAAGCCGCTGTGATGTTACATATGGTTACTCAGCAATACCCTGGTGTACCAGTAGTACTAACAGATACAGGTTATTTGTTTTCTGAAACTTATCAGTTTGTTGATAAGTTAACAGAACGTCTCAACCTTAACCTCAAGGTTTATCGCTCGGATACTTCCTCTGCATGGCAAGAAGCCCGTATGGGGAAATTGTGGGAGCATGGCTTAGAAGGTATAGAAAGATACAATGCATTGAATAAAGTTGAGCCAATGCAAAAAGCGTTAAACGACCTGCAAATAAAAAGTTGGTTTGCTGGATTGCGCCGCAGTCAGTCTGACATGCGAGAAACCTTACCTGTTGTGCAGCAGTTGAAAAATCAGTATAAGATTTATCCTATTATTGATTGGTCGAACAAGGATGTGCATTTATATTTAAAAAAACATAATCTGCCGTACCATCCTTTGTGGGAAAAAGGTTATGTATCCATAGGTGATTGGCACAGTACTCGCTCTTTGGAAGAAGGTATGAATGAACAAGATACTCGTTTCTTCGGATTAAAAAGAGAATGTGGTTTACATGAATTTGGTGATGGAATTTAGTGATTTTCCGCATTCATATTCTAAAAATTATTTAGTGGATATTAAAAATACTATTTAATACTTCCCTGAGCGAATTAGTATGAATGGTTTGTTGTTTTCGGGTTAACAATTTACATAATCCAGCACCCGTAGTGGTGAACTTGTAATAAACCAATTTCGTCCCTGCGCAATCAGTTAAAGGACAAGTCTTAGAGGTAATGTCCACTTTGCTAATTATCGCACTCTTAAAATCAGTTTATAGGCAAGAAAAAGGCCTCAAAATGAGGCCTGAAAGTTGTATTATCTTCCGGTTATTCGGCCATGGCAGGTAAAAAGTCAAATTGATTGATGTGTAACCATTTTTGTTTTTGTATGGCCAAACTTTGTTTTAATTCTTTATACTTGTAATGAACTTCAAGGTTTTCATAGCTGCGTTTAAAGTTTTGCTTCTTCATCGCCATTAGTTGTTTCTTGGCAGCATAGTAGTCAGTCATACGCTGTGCTAAGAGTTCGTATTCAATCTGTACTTTGGCTAATATCTCATCTGCATTGGCTAAATTAGATACTTTTTCTTGAGCTAGCTTTAGTTGCATGGCGACCTTAGCTTTTTCAATTCTTTCTTCTGGGCAACGACGAAGGTTACTGGTCCAGCCAATGAGAGATAAGCCTTTGATTAACCATTTTGTTGGATCAAACTGCCACCACTTGATGCCATTTCTATAATCATATTCAAATATATGATGAAAATTATGATAACCCTCCCCAAAAGTGAAAAAAGCTAGGATATCGTTATCCCGAGCAGTATTTTTATCCGTGTAAGGCTGCTTGCCCCATATGTGAGCCAGAGAATTTATGAAAAAAGTGACATGATGAACAACTACTAGGCGGAAAACACCTGCTAATAGGAGCATGCCCAAAATATCCCCATTTAGCCAACCTAGTAAAACTGGAACACCAAAGTTTGCGCCAAGCATAATCTTTAAATAGTGTTTATGTTGCCACATCACTACCGCATCTTTTTGAAGATCACGGCAGTTGCTATAATCTGTATAACGATGAGTTTGATATTCTCTTAACATCCAACCAATATGAGAATACCAAAAGCCTTTTTTGGCTGAGTAGGGATCATGTTCGTTGTCGTCAACATGTCTGTGGTGAATGCGATGATCTGAACACCAATGCAAAATGCTATTCTGCAGTGACATTGCTCCGCCTATCGCCAACACCACTTTGACTAACATGTTGGCTTCGAATGCTTTATGTGACCATAAACGATGATAACCGGCAGTAATCGACATACCTGAAAAGTAAATTAAAGCGACACATGCAATAATTTCAAAAGCATCAAAGCCATTTGTTAAAGCCTCTAAGGGAACTAACACAGTAGCTATAAATCCAGTTATGGTAAAAATTAATATATTTGTGAGCAGTAGACGTGGTTTTTTCATTTAGCAATATTAAGTTCAGCTTACAAGTGTACGCTATTTTACGTTGCCTTTTACGTTTCGCAAGCCCTATATTTATCTAGAGTGATATTTCTTCAGTATGTGTTTTACTTTTTTCACGTTAGAATCCTGTTCACACTGAATTAGTCACCAACGTTAGGTTTAGCTATTGAACCGTCAAGAACAAAAATTACGCACTCGGCGTTCTATTATTGAGGCAGCATTTTTACTTTTAGATGAACAGCGAAGTTTATCAAGTATTAGCCTCAGAGAAGTGGCACGAGAAGCGGGTATAGCGCCCACTTCTTTCTACCGACACTTTAAAGATATCGACGAATTAGGTTTAACTTTAGTTGATGAAGCAGGTTTAGCTTTACGTCAGCTAATGCGTCAAGCCAGAGTGAGAATTGCTTCTGGTGGCGGTGTGATCAATACCTCAGTGGATACTTTTATGGAGTTTATAACTGCCAATAATAATGTTTTTCGTTTGTTATTACGGGAGCATACAGGTACGTCAATGGCTTTTAGAGCGGCTGTGCTGCGCGAAATTAAACATTTTAATGTAGAGCTCACTGACTACACTATATCTAATACGGGCTTGCCATATAACATTGCTAACTTACAAGCTGAAGCTATGGTTAAATTGGTTTTTAGTGCTGGAGCGGAAGCACTAGATGCGTCCGATGAGCAAAAGGCCAATGTTGCAGAAAGAGTCAAACTTCAATTAAGGTTTGTTGTTAATGGCGCATTGCAGGCCAAAGCTGAACAAACTTCGAATTAACTGTCAGCAACCAGGAGTGAGTCGCTTTTTTGTAAATAAACCCCACATTCTGTGTGGTGCGTATAGGGAAACTGGTCAAATAACGCAAACCGAGTAATTGTGTGTGTCTTCAACAATGTATCTAAATTAAGTTTTAATGTATCCGGATTACATGAAATATACACAATGTTTTCATACTGACTAATCATATTCACCGTGCTTTCGTCTAAGCCAGAACGGGGTGGATCTACTAATACTGTTTTGCATTGGTATTCAGTTAGGTTAATGCCTTCTAAACGTCGAAATTTCCGCACACCCTGTTGTGCTTGGACAAATTCTTCACTCGACATACGAACAATCTTTAGATTGTCTATGTTATTTTGCTCAATGTTATCTTGCGCTGCTGCAACCGAGGTTTTGGATATCTCAGTTGCCAAGACTTTTTCAAAATTTTGGGCTAAGGGAACGGAAAAATTTCCCGAACCGCAATACAGCTCAAGTAAGTCTCCTTGACTATTTTGAGTAATATCCAGTGCCCATTCAATCATCTTAATATTGACGTGTGCATTGGGTTGGGTAAAACTATTTTCGATTTGTTTAAACGTAAATTTGCGTTGATTGATTATCAATTCTTCGGTTACATAATCTTTATCTAAGATGATCTTTTGCTTTTTTGCTCGACCGATAATGTCTATACGGTATTTTTTTCTTAACAAAAATCTAATCTTCTTCATTTCATCGGTCCATGCTTCATCTAATTCTTTGTGATAAAGCAAAGATGCAATAATTTCCCCACTGATTGTGGCTAAGTAATCAATTTGGAACAGCTTTCTGCGTGCAGTGTCGTTTGGTTTGAGTAACAAAAGTAGATCTGCCATGACATTATTAATCAGTTGGCTGGCAGGTGGGAAGTGATGGATTTGGTACTTTTGTTTTGTCGCTTGGTCGAACATTACATGATGCAGTTCATCACCTTCATGCCACAGACGAAACTCGGCTCGTAATCGATAATGCAATGGCTCTGAGGCAAATACTTCCAATTCAGGCATAGAGTGCTGGCCAAAACTGTCTTTAAGAACATTTGTTTTGACTTCAAGTTGTGCGACATAGTTGTCTGCTTGAATCTCTGTTGGCCGCATGTTTTGCCTCAATGGTTAAAGTCGTAAAAACGCGCAACTTAAAGTGTTTTCGGTCATTCTGCAATATTTGGATTAAGTTAAATATTCATGCTTGAAAAAAATTGTGCAAATAAAGCTAAAGTATTAGATTGAATTGGTCGATACGATTAGTTAAGGATAATGAGGTATCTGCCATGAACATTAGTCAGTTAAAAGCTTCTTTAGGCGATAATCCCCAACATTTGGGTAATAAAAACAGTATTCAAAACCAATTGCGGGATACTGGCTTAAAACAAGCCATTGCTGGGGAAATCAGTCAAACATCACATAGAGTGGAGCAATTTAGTTCCAGTACTTCTTTGGGCGTCCGGATATATTCGAATGCATTAAACAATACGTTGGAAGTTAATAAACTTAAGCCTGAACTTTCTACGCCTGATACAAAAAAACTGAGTCATCACTATTTGATTTCGAAAAGATAGCAAAGAATGTACTCAAGTTTGTGGGGGGGGGGCAATCAAAAATGCTCAAAACAAGGGTGCCGATGAAGACAAGTTAAATAACTTGTTTGAATAAGCTTCATCTGGTGTGCTTAAGGGCATTAAGTTAGCAGAGCAAGACTTAGCTGGTTTCTTAAATGAGGAAATCACTAATGGAATCAGTCAAAGTAAAACCCTAATTGAAGACGGCATTGCCAAGCTGAAGCGTGATGTTTTTAATCCGCAAGCTTTAAACCTAGAAAATCCTGCTACATCTTCAGTAAATTTTACCAGTATATCTTTCGAAAAACAGGAGTCAGGTGAACTGAATATTCGAACCCGAGATGGCGATGCAGTAAATATTACTTTTGAAGATCTTGAACAATTTGAATTCAGTCAAAGACAGGTGCAGCAACTTGCGCAACAGACTGAACAAGATAAAAAAGCTGCAGTGACCGAACCGGTTAATGTTCCGATAGATGTTAATAATGCTGCAGTTTTAAGCTCTAAAACTACGACACCCGCTGATATTAATGTAGACGATTCAGAAGTCAGCATTAATGAAACGTATAAGGCTCAACCTAGTACTGACTCAATTCAACAGAATACTACTTTTTATCAAGAGAGCACCTTTTCGTTTGCAGTTAAGGGTAAGTTAGATGAGGATGAACTCAAAGCAATAGGCCAATTAGTAGCGGATGCTAATGAACTGGCTGAAGAGTTTTTTAACGGTGATATAGAGACTGCTTTTAACCAAGCATTAGAATTGGGTTTTGACGAACAAGAAATATCTAGTTTTGCCTTACAGCTAAAAAAAGTTGAAAATACTGCAGTTATTAAAGCGTATGAAACTGTTTCTAGATTTGATAGCGATAGTGTGGACAGTGATCCTGCAAAAGCTGTCAAGCCAGTTGCGGATTATCTTGATAAACTGTTAAACGTACTTGATGGGGCAAGACTTCGACTAGAAGACACTAATTCTTATGAAAATGTTGTGAATGAACTCATCAATAAATTAGGTGAGGATGTGGCAACGCCAGATTTGATTTCTGCTATTAATCGTTTTAATAAATTTAATCAAAAACTTGTTAATAATTTACCCATAGGATATCGACCTCAAAGCCAGCAATAATAACAGTGCGCTGAACAAATAAAAAAGGCCAGCTTTTAGCTGGCCTTTTTTATGTTCGATTTGATATCACTCTTCTTCAATTTTTTCTTTGGCTAATCTAACCTTTAAAGTCCGTTCTTGAAATGTTGAATCGTTCAGATTTTTGATTGCCTTAGCAGCGCCTTTAGGATGCATTTCAACAAAACCATACCCTTTCCTTTTTCCGGTGCGTCGGTCTTTCATAAGACGAACTGATACAACATTGCCTTGTTGCTCAAAATGCTCTTGAACTGCTTCCTCGTCTGCACGATAAGGAAGGTTACCAACATACAATGTGGATACTTCTGATGTTCCATCATTATCGCTAGATGAATTAGCAGATGAAAAAAGCTTTAACAAGGCTGGTACAAATAAGCCACCCACTAAAACGCCAACAGCTGCTGACAATTGATTGGGTAAATCAGAAGCTAAGATGGGTAAGAAAAAATAAAGGACAATAGCTAAAATAACGGTGGCAAAAATATTTGTGATAAAAGATGTATTCATATGGCTCTACCTAAAAGAATTATATGGTTATAAGAATAAAAGCATCCTTATGTTACTCATTTATATTGTTTTCGCAAATAGTAAGGGTAAGTATCAGTGATCCTTTTGTTAAATCTTTCGATTAAGACAGTCTTTTTATTAATTTTGACTGTTTAATAGACACTTAACCGATAATTTCAAATTAGGGGTTGCATAGGAATGTGTTCTCTCTATAATGCGCCCTCGCTTCAAGGGAGACCAGTTAGGTCAACCGCAACAAACAGGATTTCCTAATTTGTTGCTTATACGGTAAACGTATATTTGGTGCGGGATGTAGCAAGATTTAATTGAAAAGAAAAATAAATTAAATCGTTGACATTAAAAGGGAACCG
>NZ_CALSOK010000011.1:0-146829 GCF_943787955.1 uncultured Paraglaciecola sp. | reverse complement strand
CACTGGACGGTGTCACACTCTCAGTAGGCTATGAAATTAGAATGGAAGACAGTAATTTTAGTTTCATGCCCGAACTGCGCGTGGGGATTTGGCATGGGTGATGACACTATAAACGAATCTAATATAGATGTTACTGTTGAGCTTGAAACGTATTATGGTTTGAGTACGCGTGGGCACTTACCACGCCTCACCTAAGTTTTATGTTTTCTTACAACCCTCTTACGTTAACGTCGAAGTAAAAGCATCAGCAATGGGGATGTCGGCTAAAGAAGACGATTGGGAATTTGGTTTTGGAGGGGGGGGGTAGGTTTTCATTCCTACTGATAGTGTCATGTTGGAAGCAATTTTTGAAGACTTTGACGGTACTAATGTTATAAGTGCTGGGGGTACGATATAGTTTTTAGGTATTAATCGTTAGCCCCAAAAAAATGGGGGTTTCCAGTGAATTAAACAAGCGGCGTATCGTCGCCTGTTTTGTTAAACTAGTACTCTTTAGCTTTGGTATATGTTGCAGGATATTTGGTTTTAAGGTAGTTTTTTAAACTTAATCTTCTACTTTTCTCGCCACGAAATCGTCGACATATCGCCCCCACAAACCAGAGACCTCCCCTCAGATAATACAAGGCAGCGCGCACGTCTAGCTAGCATAGACATTGGTTCTACTATTTTACGAATTTGCGTGACATTGATATCTAGCTTAGTGGCCCCCTTCGAGTGACGCGAATGCTTCAGTGGGCAAGATAGGACCACCAATTTGTCCCCAGCTTTTATAATCAAATGCGAGCACAATAAAACCAAGTTCAGCAAAATGAAGACCATAATTGTTTTAAATTCACTTTTACTGACAGCCCATCCGGGAACTAACAATATTCCAGAAAGTTTGTGTTTTGCACTTAGCCCATTAGGTTTATAAATATTAGCAGCAAGGCGCACACTGAGTCCAGATAGTGACTTCTTAGTGAGCGACATCACCAATGCTTGTTGCTGCACTCAAATTGCTAAAAGACAATGTTAAATAAACCATCAGAAAAAAATAAGTGGTGTTGTCCGGTTATAAATATCCAAAATAATGTTCCCTTAGAAAGTGATTGGTCATTCTGTTTTTGAGCAATTATTTAGGTTGTAACCCTAACAAGCTGCCCATTTTTCAATAACAGGTTGGTAAAATTTGTTCAGCATTTCATATGCCTCTGGGGTTAAGTGCAAGCCGTCGTCAGCAAACCACTTGGGCCTGGGTTGCTAACAAAACATACCAAAGTTAAAACTTTTGTGTAATTAAGGTTTTATTCGTAGATACTCTTTAATTTTAATTGCTTAACAAATGTAATATTTGTTTAAGCAATTCTTGCAAGTAAACTTAACATACTGTAAGTTCAAATTAATGTTGATGCATTAATAAAATAATCAGTGCTACAGCTATAAATTTTTATGAGCGAAAAACCATGTTGAAGTTAACCTTTTTTACAAAAACAGCTTATGGCGTGGGGGCAGATGTCGCAAGGCGTTAAAGACACTGCCTTTCAGTCATTTTTGGTTTTCTATTTCAGTCAGGTCTTGGGAATGCCCGCGATTATTGGCCGGGTTTGCTGCGTTGATAGCATTGCTGTTTGATGCAATCACCGACCCTTTAATGGGCGACATTTCTGATAATTGGCATTCAAAATGGGGGCGTCGTCATCCCTTTATGATCGCTGCTGTTATCCCCTTTTCCAATATCCCTTTATATGCTTTTTTCACCGCCGGTCGGTCTAGGATCCTGATGGGTTGTTCTTGTGGTTGTTGGGCTGGTCTATCGTTGTACGAATTTTGTTAACGATGTTTAATGTGCCCCATAATGCTTTTGGGTGCCAGAATTAAGCCAAGACTATCAAAGAGCGCACTAAATAGTTAGCTATCGTACTTTTTTAGGTTATGTGGGCGGTATCATTCTGTCGGTTTGTCGCCTTAATTCGTTTTTTAAAGGCATCAGAAACCTATCCTAATGGCATGTTAAATGTTGACGGTTACAGTAGTTTAGGTGGCGCTAGCAGGTATCATCGCTTTTGTGGCTATGACACTTTGTATTCTTGGTACCAAGCACACTATTCCATATTTGCCTAAGGCACCTGAGAATCAAAAGAAAGTCGACTTAAGTCGCAGCTTTAAGGCTTTTGCCCAAGCGATTAAATTAGGGCCCTTTCGGATTATCTTTACGGTACAAATTATGACGATGATCGCTGGTGGTGCAGGAGCAACCTGTTATGCTGTATCTGGGGCAGTTACTTTTTTGAACTATCTACGGCTTGAAATTTCTTTATTAACTCTTACCATAGTTGTGGGCTTAGTTCCGGCGTCTATTATTGCGCCTGTGTTATCAAAACGTATTGATAAAATGCCCAGTTTGGTTACCTGCTTATTAGTAGCTACGGCCTTTAGCTTTAGTCCCATATATTTACGTTTATTAGGTGTTTTACCTGAAAACGACTCACCATTAATTATGCCGATACTGTTTGCCACTTACGTTGTTGGCTATAGCTTCTTTATAAGCAGCCAGGCATAGTGATTGGTTCGATGTTGGCAAGATATTGCTGATTTACATGCATCCAACACAGGTAAACGTCAGGAAGGTTTGTTTTTTTGCGGCCAACTCATTTGCTCAAAAAGCGACCTTTGGAATAGGCACTCTGTTTGCTGGTATCGGACTCGATCTGATCGCTTTTCCAAAACAGGTGGATGTTTCCATGGTCTCTGAGCAAACCATTTTCAACTTAGGCTTAATTGCAGGGCCATTGCCATTCGCCATTTATCTCATTGCTGCCTATATCGCTACAAAATACGATTTAAACAAAACACGACATACAGAGGTTTATGTACAACTTTCGGCACAAAAAAACCACACAAAAAACGGCTCTAAAAAGCTAGGCTAAAGACTCAACAAAAATGTGTTGCATTACTTTAAGGAAACTAGCCAAGCGATCAGTAATTTTAAGTAATAAAGTATGGTGCAGATGAATATCGAACGTAACCAAGGTGTAATGCAATACCATTATTCATTATTACTGCTGACAAGCTTTCGATTCTGGTGGATAAGAAGTACTAGGTTAAAAATATGGTTGCATTAAAAGCCAAGGTACTGCAAAAAAACGAATGAAGTATTTTTTGCAGCGCAGTCATCGATAGTGTTACTTAGGAGGCATTAGCCCTAGGCTAAAGAGGTAATTTATAAATACTTTAACAATATTCCCAGTTTGATGTGAAAAGAATAGATTAAAAATTAGGTGATTTTATGAATACTTTCAATAACAGCGTCAACAACGATAACGATAAAAACGAACATTTTGATGTACTGGTAGTCGGCGCAGGTTTATCTGGAATAGGTTCTGCTTACCATTTGAAAACACAACTGCCAGACAAAAGTTTTTGTGTACTTGATGGCATGGAAAGTTTTGGGGGAACTTGGTTAACGCACAATTATCCTGGCGTTCGTTCGGACAGTGATTTATTTACTTTTGGCTATCGATTTAAGCCTTGGACAGGCTCACCTATTGCTAAGGGTGCTGAAATTTTGAATTATATGCACGAAGTCATCGATGAGAATCATTTAGGCCAGCATATTCGCTACAATCATCATGTGCTTGGTGCAAGTTGGGACAGTGTTAATCAACTTTGGAGCATTACTGCATTTAAAAAAGACAGTAAAGAAACGGTTGTCATTACTGCTAATTTCTTATGGATGTGTCAGGGATATTATAATCATGAAAAAGGTTATACCCCTGATTGGAATGGCAAAAGTGATTACAAAGGAGTACTTGTTCATCCACAGGATTGGCCAAAAGACTTAGATTACAAAGACAAAAAGGTAGTAATAATCGGTTCAGGTGCGACTGCTGCGACCTTAGCACCCAATATTGCTGATGATTGTGAACATGTGACATTGTTGCAGCGTTCCCCCACTTATTTTATACCACGAGAAAACCATAACCCGCTAACGGATCAATTACGTGATATCGGGGTTGACGATGCATGGATCCACGAAATTACCCGCAAGCAGTTGCTGCAAGAGCAGGCTGGTTTTATTCAGCTGTCTAATCAATATCCAAATGAAGTTAAAAAAGGCCTGATTGAAGGCGTAGCCGCACTTCTGGATGATGATTTTGATGTAGAAAAACATTTTACTCCTAAGTATGCCCCTTGGAGACAACGCATTGCCGTTGTGCCTGAAGGCGATATCTTTGCCGGTATTCGCTCGGGTAAAGTTGATGTTAAGACAGATCAGATTGAGTGTTTTAACGAAACCGGAATTACGCTGCAGTCAGGCGAACAATTAGATGCTGATATTATTATTTCAGCCACAGGATTTAACCTATCAGTGTTAGGCGGTATTGAATTTTCGGTTGATGGTAAAATAGTCGATTTTTCAGAAAAAGTGGGATACCGAGGCATGATGTTTACCGATGTACCTAATATGGTTTGGGTGATGGGGTATTTTCGTGCAAGTTGGACACTACGTGTTGACTTAATAGGTGATTTCATCTGCCGATTATTAACACATATGGATCAAAAACAGGTCAAACAACTCACTATGACTTTACGTGATGAAGATGCAGATATGGAGTTGTTGCCTTGGATCGATACCGAAGAATTTAACCCTGGTTATATGATGCGTTCGTTACATTTAATGCCAAAACGCGGTAGCAAAGCAGATTGGCAACATACTCAGGATTATTGGTCAGAAAGAGATACACTACCCAAGCTTAATTTAAACGACAAACTTTTTGTATATAGGTAGGTACTAATGAAACCATTTATTTTTTCGACCACTAAATCAATTATTAGCGAAATAGGCGCGATTAATCGGATTGCTGATATTTGTGCGACGCTTGACATTTTGAAGCCCTTAATCATCACTGATCAAGGTATTGTTGATGTCGGTTTAATTCAACCATTAGATACTGCGTTTAAAAAAGTAGACAGAAAATATTTCTGCTTTGACCAAGTGGTGGCTGACCCACCTGAACATACTGTTCTGGCTGCTGTTGCCTTCGCAAAGGAAGTTGAAGCCGACGGCATCATTGGATTTGGTGGTGGCAGCTCGCTGGATACGGCAAAATTAGTAGCACTATTAGCTAATTCAGATGAACAACTCGCTGATATTTATGGTGTTGATGCCATTCGAGGGAAACGTTTACCACTTATATTGATACCCACAACAGCCGGTACTGGCTCTGAAGTGACACCTATCGCCATTGTCACTACAGGTGATACCACCAAAGCCGGTGTTGTTTCCTCTGTACTTTTACCAGACATTGCTTTGCTCGATGCCAGTTTAACCTTAGGTTTGCCATCCCACGTGACAGCAGCAACTGGGATTGATGCAATGGTACATGCCATTGAAGCCTACACCAGTGCTATTAAGAAAAATCCATATTCTGATTTATTGGCTAAGCAAGCCTTGACGTTATTATCACATAATATTGTTGAAGCCACCTTTAATGGCAGCAACGTTGAAGCGCGTCAAGCCATGTTGCTAGGTGCCTGTTTAGCGGGTCAAGCTTTTGCCAATGCGCCTGTCGCAGCAGTGCATGCCTTGGCTTATCCATTAGGAGGACATTTTCATATTCCACACGGATTAAGTAATGCACTTGTACTTGTTCAGGTGATGAATTTCAACCTAAGCCACTGTGCTCCATTATATGCTGAACTTGCGCCAAGTATCACTGACACCATCAGCCTAGATGGCAGTGACAAACAGATTGCGCAGGCACTGATTGACTTTATAGCGGATTTGATAAAACAACTTAACTTGCCGGTTAGTTTAGCTGCAATGGGTATTGCCGAGAATGATATTAGAGCTTTAGCAAAAGACGCGATGTTACAAACACGCTTGCTGGTCAATAATCCAAAACCTGTCACCTTAGAAGACGTTCAAGAAATTTATCGTCAAGCGCATCAAGGAACCGATTAAATGAGTGTTGAGTCTAAAACCGATTTTCTTTTTTTCTTTCCTATTACCACCAGGTGGATGGATAACGATATGTTCGGTCATGTGAATAACATCAATTATTATTCATATTTTGACACAGTTGTGAATCAATTTTTAATCGAACAAGCGAATTTTGAACCTATGACCAGTTCACAGATTGGTTTTATTGTGAAATCTAATTGCAGTTATATTCGTTCTGTTTCTTACCCTGAGAAATTGATCGGCGCTTTCAGAGTTGATCGACTTGGGAAAAGTTCCGTAGACTATACGGTAGGTATTTTTAAGCAGGACGAAGACACAGCCTCAGCCGTTGGCGGTTTAACCCATGTATTTGTCGACCGTCACACACAAAAGCCAACACCCATCCAAGGTAAAATGCGCAAAGCCATGATATCGGCGATGGTAAATGCATGATCCAAGAAATGATGAATAACACTGCAATATTTGAAAATGTGATTAATGTAAATGGAGTTGATATTGCGTATCAACTCCATGGAAATTCTTTACAACCGACATTATTGCTCATTCATGGCTTAAGTACACCACTAACAGGTTGGCCTAAGGCTATGGTTGATGCATTTGTTGCTGCCAATTTTCAGATATTACTTTTAGATAATCGTGATGTGGGGCGCTCTGAGCAACTTGACCATTTTTCTATCCCCAATATGGGGTGGATAATCACCAAATTAAAATTAGGGTTGTCAATTAAAACGCCTTATCAGCTTGAAGACATGATGCAAGATGTCGTTGCACTATTGGATGCCCTTAACCTCGCTGAAGTGCATGTGGTTGGGGCATCAATGGGCGGAATGATAGCGCAATTGATGGCAATCCATCACCCACGAAGAGTCAAAACATTAACGTCTATAATGTCCACAACGGGCTATAAAAAGCTTCCTGGGATTGATAAAAACATTCGTAAAACGCTGATGCAAAAACCCGTATCAAAAGATTACAAGGACCAGATGGATTACCACATCAAAAAATGGCAAGTAATCGGCAGTCCAGATTACCCCTATACTGAAACTGATTTACAACAATACGTTGAAAGCATGTTGCAGCGTGGCATGACAGCAAAAGGCACCATCCGCCAAATGCTATCAATCATGGCCGCTGGAAATAGAGAAGATGCATTATCTAAGCTGGATATACCCAGCTTAGTTATTCACGGTGACCGCGATGGGTTGGTGAATTTAGCCGGTGGTAAAGCCACAGCACAGGCCATACCCAATGCCAAGTTGAAGGTGTATCCGGGTATGGGACATGACTTTCCTGTTGAATTGATACCAAACATAGTCGACGACATTGTTACCCATATTAATACGAATTTAGGTGGTAGAACATGAAGCAATATAATGGGCTCGTAGCAGTTGTCACTGGTGCCGCTTCAGGCATTGGTAAAGCGATAGCCATTAAATTAGCTGAAAAAGGTTGCCATTTAGCTTTAGCTGACAAATACATGGATGGTTTAGAAACGCTACAACAGCAAATAGAAGCTAAAGGTGTTGAATGTTTTATTGCCAGTCTTGATGTATCAGACAACCTCGCTTTTATAGAATTTGCACAACACACTCATAACAAATTCAAGCGTATCGATATGTTGTTTAACAATGCGGGGGTGAGCTTAATTGATTCAGTTGAAAATCAATCACTCGAGGATTTTCATTGGTTAATGAATATTAATTTTTGGGGTGTGGTGCATGGCACTAACGCTGTTTTACCTTATTTAAAAGCATCGCCTAGCGCTAATATTGTGAATATTTCCAGTTTATTTGGTTTGCTTTCTTTGCCTTTACAAAGTGCTTACAACGCATCTAAATATGCAGTAAGAGGATTTACAGAAGCGTTAAAAATGGAGATGGCAGGTAGTAATGTAGCTGTGCATTGTGTTCACCCAGGTGGCATTAAAACGAACATAACCAATAGCGCCAAAGTATCAACTCACGCTATTACCAAGAGCCAGATTATTGCTGATTTTAACAAACAAGCAAAAACAACAGCAGAACAAGCTGCCGATATTATTTTAGCCGGAATTGAAAATAAACAGCGGCGTATTTTAGTGGGAGGTGATGCAAAATTACTTGATCGTATTTCAAGATGGTTTCCGTCCAGCTACGAAAAGATTCTTGGTTTTGAGAAAGGCGTCATTAATAAACGCAAAGAATTACTGAATAAATAAAGACACGCCTTTGTCACCTTATTATTTCACTTATTCCACTTATTTCATTTATGTAAATTTTTACTGCTTAAACCTTTAGAGGAACTATACATGCCAGCACCGATTGTAAGTCGTCGAGATATTGAATTCTTTTTATATGAGATGTTTGATGTTGAGGCTTTAACCACTCGCGAGCGTTACCAAGATCATGATCGTGAAAGCTTTGATGCTGCAATCGATATTGCACAGGCCATAGCTGAAAAATATTATGTACCTATTCGTCTAAAAGTAGACAGTAATCAGCCGACATTCGACGGCAAAAAAGTGCACATTATTCCAGAGATCAAAGAAGGTCTCGATGCTGTTATTGAAGCGGGACTGACCGCACCAACAACCGATTACGAAATGGGTGGTATGCAACTTCCTCAAATTGCCGCTAGTGGCGCTTCTGCTTACTTAGCAGCAGCAGCCAGTACCAGTATTGGTTATCTATCACTGACACATGCCAATTCAAATTTGATTGAAGCCTATGGTACCCCTGAGCAAATTGAAAAATGGGTGATCCCACAACGAGAAGGGCGCTTTTTCGGCACCATGGCAATGACTGAACCTGGTGCAGGCTCCGGTTTGGGTGACCTAACCACCTCTGCCACTAAAGAAGAAGACGGCACTTATCGAGTCAAAGGTAATAAAATTTGGATATCAGGCGGCGACCACTGTCTATCTGAAAATATTGTGCATTTAGTGTTGGCCAGAGTAAAAGGCGCACCCAAAGGGGTAAAAGGCATCTCGTTGTTTATTGTACCTAAGTTTTTGGTCAATGATGATGGCAAAATTGAAGAACGCAATGAAGTGGCTTTGGCTGGTTTGTTTCATAAAATGGGCGGGCGAGGGCAAACGTCAACCGCATTAAGTTTTGGCGAACAAAACGGGGCCGAAGCCTATTTAGTAGGTGAAGAGAATAAAGGCTTGATGTACATGTTCCATATGATGAACGAAGCCCGAATTTTAGTGGGCACTGGCGCAGCGCTCACCGCATTAACGGGTTTTCAGTACTCCCTCGATTATGCCAAAGGGCGTCCTCAAGGGCGTTTGCTTTCTGCAAAAGATCCGTTAGCCCCCCCCGTCAACATTATTGAACATCCTGATGTTAGGCGAATGCTGCTAACCCAAAAAGCGTATTCTGAAGGTGCGTACGCATTATGTTTATATGGGCATCAACTGGTTGATGATGAAAAGACTTCACCCAGTGAGAGCGAGCGTAAACACGCATCAACTATATTGGACTTTTTAACGCCTATTATTAAAAGTTGGCCATCAGAGTGGGGACCAAAATCTAATGATTTGGCCATACAGGTATTAGGTGGGCACGGTTATGTTAACGAACACCCTGTTGAAATGTTTTATCGCGACAACCGTCTTAACCCTATTCATGAGGGCACTACGGGTATTCAGTCCTTAGACTTACTTTGCCGAAAAGTACCGATGAACGGTTTTAAAGGCTACCAAGCATTCTTAGCTGAAATACAGCTCACCGTCGAGAGTGTGACCTTGATTGATAGTTTACAGACCTATGCCGTTGAGTTACAAAATGCGGTAGACAATCTCAAGGAAGTCACGACCAGTGTAATGGCCGCTTCAAAGACCCAAAACCTTGATCTAGTTTTCTCTAACTCTGTCAGTTATCTGAATATGTTTGGCCACCTCACCATTGCCTGGTTATGGCTCAGGCAGGCTGAGATAGCTACAAAGCAGCTGGAGAAAACCCCCCATAGTGATGATGAAAATTTCTACCATGGGAAAATCCAAGCCATGAAGTATTTTTTCAATAGCGAGCTACCACTCACATACCATTGGGGCAACTTAGTCAAAAATATCGACAGTGCTAGCTTTGACACCCATCCAGATTGGCTTTGATTTTAGGCGTGAGATAGGTCATAAGTATTATGTCTTTTGGGCAGTGGTGAGTTCCTCCTAATCAATCAGATTTAATGCATACCTTGACCTAAATCCAGAGGTGTCACCAAGGCGTTTGGAAATGGATGTTTTGGTGACTCCTTGAGCTTAAAGACTTCAGTGTTACTGGGTATCTAGTAATGCTGCTTTGGCGCCCATGATATTCGCTTCTTTTTCTGAATTAGGGTTATCCCATGGGGTCAGTGTTTTCCTTGTTCAGTCTTAATGAATATTGTTACCTTCTGGGTTACCCATTCACCAGCCTAATCAATTGGATGCATCTAACCTCGCTATCTATCGTCCCTGTTCCAATAATGTCATAAAAAATATCAAAGCGATTTGCCATTTTGTGAGCATCTTAGCCATGATCAAATGGTTATCAAGCACACACAGTATTATAAATGTATTTTCATACCCGACTTGACCTTACCATAGTGGTAAGGTTTACCCTTATCTTATCGCTTACTAGCTATCAACAGGGGAAGATAAATGCAATCTTCTATTCAACTCGCAGTGCAAGGTATGACATGTTCGTCATGTGCAGGTCGTATTGAGAAAGCGTTGCTTAAGGTTAATAACGTGGAACAGGCCACTGTTAATTTAGCAACTGAAACTATACTAGTTGAGGGTAACCCAAGTGCGACTGAGCTATGCAATGCCATCACTGGGGCTGGGTATCAAGTGAGTACTGAGACACGTCAATATCAGGTAATAGGCATGACCTGTGCCTCCTGCGCAAGCCACATAGAAAAAGCATTATTGAATGTGGCTGGGGTAATGACAGCACATGTCAATCTTGCAACAGAACAAGTCAATATTACACTGCTAAGTCGAATGAGTGATGCCATTTTGAGTGAGAGCATGCTGAGTGAGAGCATGCTGAGTGATAAGGTGCAAAAAGCAGGTTATCAGCTTGTTGCGCTGCAAAGTTTAGCGCAACAAGCTGATACGGATGACAATGCACTGCCATTTTACCGTAGTGACAATTGGCCCGTTATCGGGGCTGCCATGCTGACATTGCCACTGGTGTTACCAATGTTAGGTATGTTATTGGGCATTAATTGGGTGATGCCTTCACTTTGGCAGTGGTTGCTGGCAACACCTGTACAATTTTATTTTGGCGCCCGTTTTTATTGTGCTGGTTTTAATGCATTGAAAGCGGGGACTAGCAATATGGATCTGCTAGTCGCACTAGGGACTAGCGCAGCTTATGGTTTATCACTGTATCTTTGGTATAGCTTTGATGGCGAGCACGGTGCGCCGCATTTATATTTCGAAAGTAGTGCCGCTGTGTTGACTTTAGTGCTGTTGGGAAAACTGTTAGAGCAGCGTGCCAAACGTCATACCACAGACGCGCTGCGGGCATTGGAAAGTTTAAAACCAACTACCGCCAATGTATGGCGTAATGAAAACTGGCAGTCTGTACCGGCAATTCGGCTACAACTTGATGAAAAAGTAAAAGTGCTACCCGGTGAACGTATTCCAGTTGATGGCAAGGTTATTAAGGGGGACAGCCATGTTGATGAAGCGCTTATAAGTGGTGAAAGTATGCCTTTGCTAAAAATACTAGGAGATAAGGTCACGGGCGGGTCAATTAATCTTGATGGGGTACTTGAGTTAACGGCGACTGCCGTTGGTGCTGAATCGACACTGGCGAAAATTATCCATATGGTCGAACAGGCTCAAGGTGCGAAGGCGCCCGTTCAGGCCTTGGTCGACAAAATCAGCAATGTGTTTGTACCATTAGTGCTGCTTGTCGCACTGTTGACCCTTCTCGGCTGGGGAATGATAAGCGGAGATTGGACTCAAGGTATTTTGCATGGCGTTGCTGTGCTTGTTATTGCGTGCCCTTGTGCTCTGGGTTTAGCCACACCCGCTGCCATTATGGCAGGCACTGGCACAGCTGCACGCCACGGCATACTCGTAAAAGATGCGCAAGCACTAGAGCAGGCAAAACAAACTGATATGGTTGTCTTTGATAAAACGGGCACCTTGACTGAAGGCAAGCCTGAATTGACTCAGTTAACCCCATTTCAAATTGATGACGATAGACTACTCATGCTGGCATATGGTCTACAGCAAAATAGTGAGCACCCTTTGGCTAAAGCTGTCGTAACAAGGGCACAAAAAGAGTCTATTCAATTACCTGATATAAAACACTTTAAAGTCATTGCTGGTAAAGGGGTTCAAGGCGAAGAGAATGGCAAGCAGTTGTTACTCGGAAGTAGTCGTTGGATGCAAGAGCTGGGACTCACATTGCCTTTGCAGCAAATAACCACCCAAGGTGCAACGGTCTCTTGGTTGGCAAGTAAACAAGGTGAAAACATTGAGTTGTTGGGGTTGTTGTGTTTCGCCGACAAAATTAAAGAACAAGCAAAACACGCTGTAGATGCGCTAAAGCATAGAGGTATCAAAGTAGCGATGTTAACCGGTGACTCTGCTGCAAGTGCACAGCAGGTAGCCAGTGAACTGGGACTAGATGATTATCAAGCGGAAGTATTACCTCAAGATAAAGCGGCAGCTATTGCAAGCTACCAGCAACAGGGTTATCAAGTGGCCATGGTGGGTGATGGTATTAATGATGCGCCTGCGCTTGCTCAGGCCGATTTAGGCATTGCTATGGCCACAGGTACAGAAGTTGCCATAAGCGCCGCAGCGATTACATTAATGCGAGGCGACCCTGCATTGGTCTCAGCAACAATATCACTCGCATCAGCCACGTATCGAAATATTAAGCAGAACCTGTTCTGGGCGTTTGCCTTTAACACCATCGGGATCCCGTTAGCAGCGCTAGGGTATCTAAATCCAATTATTGCCGGTGCAGCGATGGCTATCAGCAGTGTGCTAGTGGTTACAAACGCATTACGCTTACAAAGCAAAACGTTTTATTAGGCGAGAATATGATCATTATGGATCAATACTGTTTACCACGGATGCTGACACCTCCAGTCTCTTTATCTAAAATCTGTGACAATCAAAACCCTCAAGCTTTTTGGGCTTCATTTTGTGGGTCAATAATAAGCCCTAATGGCCTGGGAGGGCTCATTAGGGCTTAAATATGTGGTGGAGCTGGCGGGAAGTTAACCTGACAACTAAGTCATTGAATAAACATAAATATTCTATATTTAATGACAGTGAACCACTACCTGTCCCACTAACAGTAAAAGTCATCTGTTATTCAAAAACGCATAGATTTACTCAACAAAAGCTTCTGAAGTTGCGGGGGGTGTAAGAAAAGTATTGTCGACGGCTCTGTAAGGCTCGACCCTAGAGATTTGACTCGCACCTCCCTTGTGTGTGGGATTTTACATCCCAGTGAACAAAAGTTAACCAATCAGATATCAAAAGTAAACCAATTACATCCCTTTATGGCTTAGTGGCAAGCTTGGCCAATAATTCTGATTAGATGATCCGATTAAATAGGCTTAGTGTCTTTTAATTAGCTCCAACCGCTTTTAAGCTAACTCAGGCAATTTTTGCAACCGTTCAGTCATCGCTTACTGCCTCAAAGCCAATCATATAAAAATCCTTGATAGCGTTTTTGTAGATACTGAGTCTAGGACAGGCTCCCACCACTTAAAGACTGTGCAACCAGTTCAGCATTTGCAGCCATGATTGGCTACTGAGTCATACCTAACTTTCGCTAATTACATGCATAAGGCTCAGGTCGGTGGTCCGCTATGAGCTGTGATTTGCGGACAGTCAGGACTTTCAAGTTATAGCGCACTGACAAATTTTTACGCCATTTAAACGTATGGATATTGCGTCGAAAAATCTGTGCGAGTTCGCTGATTGGGTTCATTGGTATCACTTGCCAGCCATTATTTAACCTCTCTTAAAATCCCTCAGAAAATCTCGTAGATTGGCAAGAACGCTATTATCTAAATTGATTACGCAGGCTTTAATCCCGACCCTTTATATTTTTAGCGTATCAATATCTTTAACTTTTTTGTAAAGTTTTAATGCTTAAATGACTTACCCCTTAATCTTAAAAACACAAGCAGCAAGAATAAGCAGGAAAAAATTTTTTATTGCTTAGGATTATGAAAACAATTAAGTTTTAAGTAATTTAATATACAAGCTCAACGACCATTTTTAGACAGTAATTGTTTGAACACGGAACGAACATCATCTTCACACCTTTCCGCTTCAAAATACAAATGTCCTATATTAAGTTGTAAATTAAGTTGTAAAAGGAAATTAACGTATGTACCGATGTTTACTCAACTCTTTTGTGTTGATAAGAACACTTGTTAACGGTTTCGCTGCTGCTCACGGCACATTGACTTATACACTAAGTGGCGGCAATGCCACAGTGACTGGATGTGTGGCTGCTTGCCCGGCGGCTTTAGTGATACCTAAAATTATTGATGGCTATAGCGTCACCATTAGGCAATGGGTATTGAGCTTCCCTTTTCAACTTAGATTTTTGTTTGCCAGCTATTCTCAGATTAGAATAAATTCACATCAATTAAGTCACCTTAATTTAATGAGTACAGCCTCATGACAAATCAGATGTATAGAGCCATTCTTGGCTTTTTACTGCTACTGGCGTTGACTTTTGATGTGGTAGTTCTGTTTTATGTGTTAATTCTAATGCTGTTTTTTGAGGGCGTAACCAATTTATATCTTACCAAGCTCGTATGCCAGTTTCGAACTTGCTTAAATTCTCAGAGCAAACCTACTGAATATGTTCAGGACAATAATCCTTCCTTCCGCTTTAATGTTGAATCTGAACGTGTCTGGCGCCTTGTGGTAGGGGGATTATTAGCGATTACCTTCTATTTCTATGAGCAACTTTGGTTCTTCCCTTGGTTTATTGGCTTTGCTATTTTTGGTTCAGGAATCAGTAATGTATGCCCGGTATTGTTGGTTATACGCTGGGCCGGGTTTAAATGACAAATAAGTCATTACCTAATAAGAAAAACAGCTCTGAACTTATTCAACTGTCTTTACCTACAAAAATCACTGGTATTGTATTCTGGGGAATGATGTTTGTCGGTCTATTAGTGGCGGTTTATCTGCTGCAATCTCGTGAAGACCATTTAGTCAGAGAGTATGAGAATGGTGCAATAATGTTTTCTCATGAGATAGAGTCGGTGCTTGAAAAAGAGCGTTCGAAGTTAAATATAAAAAAAGCCCTTAATGCCGTTTTTGAAAAAAGCAGACAAAGCTATGATATACAGGCCTTTGAATTTCGCTATGGAGACAAATTGTATGCTCTGGGGATGCGCGCGGCAGACCAGGAAACAATCACTAGCCCTATACATTATCAGAGTGCTGTATCGACCTATGTAAAAACTGAACTGGTTGTTTTTTTTCCGAATCTTCAACATGCTACCTCTACATTAAGAAAAAAAATGGTGCTGACTATTGGCTTTCTGAGCTTTCTATTTGGATTGGTTATACAGCAAATATTACAAAAGGTACTGACTAAGCCCTTCTTAAATATGGTTATGGTGGCGGAGCAATTTGCGGATGGTAATAATCAGGTGAGATTTGATGAGCAAAGGAATGACGAATTTGGCTATATGGCCAAATTTGTTAACCGAGCGTTAGATTCAACTTTACTTAAGCAGTATGAGCTAGAGAACTCTCGTAAGGCTTTATTCGACGAGAAAGAACGAGCTGAAGTGACCTTGCATTCAATTATCGATGGGGTGATTACCACTTCAGCGGATGCCAGAATTAAATTTATGAACCCGGTCGCAGAGAGATTGACAGGTTGGAGTAGCAATCATTCTCGGGATGTGCTGCTGAGTAATGTGGTTAAAATTATTAATGAAGATACCGGCCAGCAGATGCCTAATCCAATCACTCGATGTCTAGAGGAGAACACGGTAGAGCATCAAAACAATCATGTGTCATTGATTCGTCATGATGGTGCAACCGTTCCTATAGAGGTTTCTGCGGCTCCTATGCGAGATGACAGTGGCGCCGTGTTAGGTGCTGTGATGGTCTTGCATGATGTGAGCTCTTCTAGAATACTGGCCAAACAGTTGTCTTATCAGGCCAGTCATGATGCGCTGACCGGTTTGTATAACCGAAGAATGTTTGAAGAACGGCTAGAAGCGTTACTATTAAATGTGCAGAAAGAAGATCGGCATCATGTGCTTTGCTATATCGATCTTAATAAATTCAAGATAGTGAATGATACCTGTGGCCATATGGCGGGAGATGAATTACTCAGGCAGGTTGCAACTTTTCTGCATGATTGTATTCGTGAAGGGGATTCGTTGTCGCGCCTGGGAGGAGATGAATTTGGTGTACTACTGGAGAATTGCCAATTGGCCCAGGCCAGTCAAATCGCCGATAAAATTCTACAAAAATTCAGAGAATACCGATTTTTCTGGAAAAATCGAGCATTTGAAATAGGTGCCAGCATAGGTGTAGTGAACATTAATTCTGAAAATGTTGATATGGGGAGCGTTCTTTCAACCGCCGATCTGGCCTGTTATGCCGCAAAAGGAATGGGGCATAATCGAGTGCATATTTATGAGCCGACTGATGCGATATTGGCTGAGCGGCATGGGCACATGCATTGGGTTACCCGCATTATGGATGCGATTGAGCAAAACCGTTTTGTGTTGTATCAGCAGCCAGAGGTCCCTATTAGCTCAGAGATAGATATTAAGCACATAGAAATTCTGATTAGAATGAAAGACGAAGATGGCGTGTTAGTGAAGCCAGACCGTTTTATCCCTGCCGCAGAACGTTATCATTTGATGCCAAAGATTGACCGCTGGGTGATTAATAATGTGTTTGAATCTATGGCAAACAACCGGATTAACGATAATAAAAACCAGATAGTATCGATTAATTTATCTGGACTCACGCTGGATGATGAAGATTTGCTGGGATACATTCTGAGCACTCGTGACCGTCATGGCATTAATCTGAAAGAAGTTTGTTTTGAAATCACCGAAACCGCAGCGATTGGTAACCTAGCGAAGGCGACCCAATTTATGAATGAGCTTAAAAAAGAGGGCTGCCAGTTTGCACTGGATGACTTTGGTAGTGGTCTAAGTTCATTTGTGTATCTAAAAAATATGCCGGTGGATTACATCAAAATCGATGGTGCTTTTGTGGTGAATATAGTGACTGACCCAATCGACAGAGCCATGGTGGAAGCAATCACCAGCCTAGGGCGGGTCATGCAAATAAAAATCATTGCAGAGCGGGTAGAAAACGAGCAAACCCTGGATATATTACGAGAGATAGGTGTGGATTTTGTGCAAGGCTATCATATAGGGCGACCAACCGTTATCGCCGCATTTAAGTAAAAATTAACCAGAATTGTCTGCTTTTTGTCTATACCAAGCCTTATATGGATATCAATATTAGTGGTTGTTAATGAATAATCGAATTAAATCAATAAAAATTAGTGTTGCCATTTTGATGGCTGTTTTTTTGTTAAATTGAAGTGTTAGTGTGGCCACTTCTGTTGATGCTAAGTCTTCAAAGAAAAACAGCTCGTCTAAGAAAGTGTCTGTACCATATTTACCTGCCTATCTATTTGGGTCCGGTGATTTGCCTGAGATATCCGTGTAGAAAGGTCTGCAAAAGCAGGTGTTATTGCGCCCAGATGGATGCATTCCTTTCCATCGGCTGGTGAGACTAGAGCAGGGGATAGGACAGCGTTTCAACTTCAAAAGAATATAATCAATAAATTAAAACAGTATATTCCTGATCCAGTGGTAACCAGAGCAGTCTTTAGTGGCATAGTTAATTTGGCCACCTAATAAGGGATGTTATGACTAATTTCACTTCTTTGTGCGTAAAAGGTTTGAATATGAATGTTGTGCTTCGCACAGTATTCAGGCGCTTTTAAACCAATGGCTTGCTGGACAGTAACCGTATTTTATCACTCTTCTTTTGTTTGGCGTTGTTGTTGCAAAATATCCTCGATCTATTATCAAAGACATTATTGTGAGATACCAAGTTGATATCTAAAAGACGGCCTTTGCTAGATGCTTACAGTATAAGCGAAATATTTGTCGGATATTAATAGCTTGGTTTTGAATAAATTGGGACATAAATCAATCCATATTGTTTATTCAAAGAAACAATATAAATGTAAATATATTGAGTAATTCGCAAATATGTGGAAAACCTTTTGGTATATGACCACATATTCCCCCAAATTTACCCAGATTAGTTCTCCATTATCTTAACCCAATAATAAGTCTTCACTATAAATACATAGCATATTCTAGGGATTACATTGTTAATGTATCCCTTAATTAATCACGTTCGATATTTTGACAAAATGTTGGGTCAACACCACAAGGTGCACCTTGGACAGTCCAGCTAAGAATAGTTTGATAATTTTGTTCATCGAAATCGTTACTTCGATCTAATACGATGCTACCACCATGTTGCAGGTTGGTAGGTTTGATTAGTAAAAGGCTTTTTTGAGGATCATTTAGATCAATATTTTTAAGTACGTCTTGATAAAATCTAGGGTTTGTCACATCAAAATAAACGGGTATACCCGGATGAACTGTTTCTTCAGCGTGACAAGAGGTACAATTATCGCTGAGTATTTGTTGAATATCATTAGCAAAAGTTAATTGTTTGGGCGTTGTTGCCATATTGTTATTTATTGTGACTAAAACTTGTTCAGTATCACTTAAACTTGTGGCGTTATTGGCGGTTAATTGAATAATATAATCACCGTCTACATCCGCAGATAATATGGTGGTACTTCCTGTAATGTTCGACAGTGTTGCTATTGCATCAACAGGTGTTGATAGTACTTCCCAGCTGAAACTCTCAGCAAGATAACTAGCAGATGCGTTTAGTGTTACTGGGGAATTTGATACACGAGAGGTTGTTGTTACGGCTACAGGTGCCTTGGGTTCAGAAATTACACCATTGTTATCAAAGGCATCAAAATCAGGTAAAAAAGAAGCAAGTAGTGTGGGTGCTGCTTCAGGTGTTTCCCAAAATCTTGTATAATTAAGTAATGAAAGAGGCATTTGGCCACGTCGATAAACGAGTTCGATAATACGTTTGTTATAGCTGATAAACTTTTCATAACTGCTTAAATTAATGGCATTGGCGAGTGATACGTCTTGACCATTAAATTGTGTTATGACATTTTCCCCTGCAGAACTACCTCTTATTGAATGGCATGCAATACAGTGATCTTTTACGACTTCGAGGTAAAGTCTTTCAACTCCATCTGGACGGTTAGCATTTTGCTTCCAGCCATCAGGGATATAATCACCACTGTAATCATCTGTTGAAAAATCTCCGTTATAGGCACCGCTATTAATTTCCAAAGCAAAATTTGCACTCCAACGGGCTTGGATGCTTACATCAAGATTTTGTGTTTCGCTATAAGAGGAGTGAACGAGTTGGTTCATGGCCTTTATCGCTAATTTTTGGTCTTCTTCGGTATAACCGTCTTGATCTGAAAACGTAAAATGGTCGGTATTAAGACTGTTGAATTTTTGTGAACGTAAAGATTCAACAGGAAAGCCACCATCAGCGTTTAATGGGTGCAGTGTGCCGCCATGACAGACTAAGCATGCCGTAGGCATAAACTTTTCGCCGCGGCCATCTAGATCAATGCTGTTTTTGCGTTCTTTGATATCTTTTACGGAAAAGTTGAAAAATTTCAGTATTTTTTCTGAACTAGGATCGTTTGAGTCTATAGGAGAATATTCTATTGCATTAGTACTGATAAGAAACTCTTTATCAGCAGCTAAAGCTGCGTCTAAACCCAATGCTCCATAGGTAGATACATCCCCCTCAGTCAATTGCACAATATAGTAATTTACATAAAAAGCAAAACTTCCGTCTTCACCATTTTTTGAGTACATATCACGACCGTAACCTAAATCAATTCGGTCTCTAAAAATAATATGATTGTCGGCGCCGCTGTTAAATCCATTAACTGATTTCCACTGTGCTAAGGTGGTTCTTTCGTTATTAGGATCAACCGCTGTGTAATAAGCCTCAGCATATGTTTGTGAATTTATGCGGGAGTTTTCTAATACGATAGTGGCATTATTATCGCTGCCACTATTATTATCTTCTGCGATGATGTGGTTATTACGGGTAATAAATAAATAGTTGTCGACCGCTGAGGTTAATTTAACACTTAGGCCCCCAGCTTTTTGAAGATTGATAACATGGGCTGGGTTCATTTCATGTGTAGCATCCATACCACCTGAGTTACTCCAATTACCGTTAATGGTTTCTTCGGTACCATTATCATAAGTAACGGTTAAGTTATAATCGCTGCTTTGTCCAGCGTTAACAGTAGCGGCTACAATCTTATATTGCCCAGCAGCAAGAGCGGCTTTAGTATTTATAAATTTAAGAAAGTCGTCAGTAGTCACTGTTGCGTCGATAACTTCAGGAACAGGCTCTGCATTTTCGTCATCACGGCTATCTAAACAACCAGAAAGTGAAAAAAGCAGGGCAATAGACAAAGTAATTGAACAGCTTTTTTTCATTAGAATCTCACCAGATAGCTAATATTATAAAGTAAACTTTCATAATCAAGATTCCAAACGGCTTTTGAAAGAATTTTTGAAACTGATATATCCAGTGCAGAGCTATCCCATAAAGCCGTGTTGTATCCAAGTTTTAAGGTGTGAGTATCGGCTTTTACTTTGTATGCTAACCAATAATAAAAGGGGTTAATAAAAGGGGTCGTAGTTAAATTAAAATTAAGCGTGTCTTTTTAATAAAAGGGGTCGTAGTTAAATTAAAATTAAGCGTGTCTTTTAAAGGTCCCATCGATGCCCATTCAACTCCTATAAATAAAAAAGGCTTATCTTTCGATAAGCCTTTTTTATTTCATGTGGTGGAGCTGGCGGGACTCGAACCCGCGTCCAGAACACGTCAACCATCGGTACTACATGCTTATTTTGTCTTTTATTTAACTAATTTGAACTCCGACAAACAGGATTTCTCATAGCGGGCCTAATACTATTTCGCGGTTCACCCTTAGACAAGGTTCCCTCGCTATCCTGCTGGGATGACCTTCCGAACCTCTACTAGCAGAAAGAGTATGAGTGGAAGGGCACTGCCGGTTATTAAGCGGCTAGTGCGTAGTTTTCGTCGTTTGCGACTATTTAAATGCGGCTTTTATAGAGGCAAACCGCTCCTCTGCATGCACCTAAAGCTTCTAGAGTCCTGTCGAATCCAAAATCAGCCCCAAGGTGTTGGTTGCAAACTACCAACAGCTACATTCTAGCATAGGCCGGTTAGCTGTGAATACAATGTTTGGGAAAATGTTGTTACAAACCTTGTGTGTTCAGTCTCTAGCCCAATATATTGATTACAAATTATACTTATTCGGTCACTCAACATCATATGACAGCTTCAATCTTTACTTCATTTACCTTACCCAATGGCCAAGTGCTAAAAAATCGCTTAGTCAAAGCGGCGATGGAAGAAAATTTGGCGACTGGCGAACACTTACCAGGAACTGAACTTAAACGTTTATACCAAGCTTGGGCTGATGGCGGAGTAGGGCTAATTATTACCGGTAATGTGATGATTGATCACTTGGCTATGACAGGTCCTGGCGGTGTGGTACTAGAACAGGATACTGACTTAACTCCTTTTACTGAATGGGCAAACTTGTCAAAAACGAATGACACTAAAATATGGATGCAGATCAACCATCCAGGTCGGCAAGTGTTCAAAAAAATGGGGGGTAAGGTGTTGTCTCCTTCTGATGTGGCGTTAAATATGGGTAAACATTCGTCATTGTTTTCCCCTCCTAAATCAATGGATGAGTCCGAAATTCAAGATGTGATTCAACGATTTACTACAACAGCTGTTCGGGCTGAACAGGCGGGCTTTGACGGCGTGGAAATACACGCGGCCCATGGTTATTTGCTGGCGCAATTTTTATCTCCTTTGACCAATAAACGAAATGATAAATGGGGAGGTAGCCTTGAAAACCGTGCTCGCTTGCTAATTGACGTCGTTAAATCAGTAAAAGAGGCATGTGGCGATAGTTTTGCTATTGGGGTTAAACTTAATTCAGCAGACTTTCAACGTGGCGGTTTTGATATCGACGACGCTGAACAAGTAGTGAAAATACTCGGTGAATTGAATATTGATTTAGTGGAATTATCTGGCGGTAGTTACGAAGCACCGGCCATGCAGGGGCGCAGTGCAGATGATAGAACGCTCGCCAGAGAAGCCTATTTTTTAGAGTTTGCCAGCAAGATCGCCAAACATGTATCGGTACCCATTATGACCACAGGTGGCATTCACCGTTATGATGTGGCCAAAAAAGTCGTTGATAATGGAGTGGAATTGGTGGGAATGGCCAGTTCTCTGGCTTTTATGCCAGATCTACCATATCAATGGCAAAATGATAGCGCCGTGCTTGGACATATACCTGTCGTTAATTGGAAAGACAAAACGCTCAGTGGTTTAGCCACAATGGCGATGGTTAAACAACAATTACGTCGAATTGCAGCGGGTAAGTTACCGAGATCATCGGCATCGCCGTTATGGGCTTTAATTACTGATCAACTACGTGGAGTAAAATTGACTAAGCGTTATAAAAAACAACATAAGCATGAAATTGCGTAATTTCTATTGAACAAACAAAGCCTGTTAGATGCATCGAGCTTTGTTTATCTGGTTAGCTAGCGCCTAAAAATGTCATTTTTGTTCTGAGTTAGGTGCTGTTTAACTGGAAGGCAATCAAAATCGCAGTGATAAGCAGCTTAATCCACCGTCTAACTTTTGAAACTCCGACATGGATACCTCTATTGTGGGATAACCAAGTTGTTGGATGGCTTTTAGGGCATTGGGGAAACCTTTAGGTACTAAAATAGTGCCGTTTATCCATACACTATTGGCGGCATAACTTTCATCTTTTGCTATTTCTATGCGTTTAAATTGATTGAAAGTAGGATGGTTGTGCATCTCGTCAAAGGTCAGTAAGTGGTTGTTTTCTAAATAACTGACACCTGTCTTTAAATGCAGTAATGCTGACATTTCGACCATTGAACCAGTCAAGTTGTATTGACCAAGTATATCGATAAGTTGCTCAGCACCTTGAGTATTTGTACGGGCAGATATGCCTATGTAAAAATGATTTTTTACCATCATAATATCGCCAGCTTCAACAGTTCCGGGTAGATTGATATGCTCAAGGTTAGGATAAAATTGTTCCACAGCTTTGACTATATGTTGCACTTCTCCACGGCGACTTGGTGCACCCGGATGGGTAAGAATGGCGCACTTTGGTGTCAGTAGGGCAACATCTTCAACAAAACACGAGTCAGGATAACTTTCTAGTGGCGGCAAAACAGTCACTTGCAAACCACATTCCTGTAAGGCTGTAATATATTCTTGATGTTGTTCACATGCTAAATCGTAGTCAGGTAAACCCATATCAGCTTCAGTCAGGCCAGCTAACATCGCTTTACATGGTGTGCGTACTATTGCATTACTAAACATAAATATTCCTAAAATTATTGATACAAAACCCAAGCGCCGATGATGGCTAACAGGGAAAATAAAGTAGCAAGTAGCGCAACACACAATCTCATGTAACTGAGAGGCGCACCCTGCTTATGGTCCTGTAATTGAAGTTTTATGCTGGCTAGTCCAGTACCCAAATAGACCACCAATACTGAAAATGTGGCTATAATAAGTAAATTTTCAAAACTATTGATCAGTGATTGACTGGTATTAAAGAGCAACAATATGATTGCCATAACACTGGAAAACAGTAGGGCTGTTGTGGGAGTACCTTGAGCATTTTGTTGACTAAAGTAGATAGGGAATATGTTGTCCCTTGCTCCTGCTAACATTATTGTTCCAGCTATCATGATACATACGTTTAAAGTGCCTCCTATAGCAAATAAGGCCCCTATGGTAATGATTATGGCACCTGTATCCCCCATGATTATCTGTGCTGCATCAGCGAAAGGTGACGTGGAGTTTTGTAATTCAGGTAGAGACATGATCGACATGATACCGAACATCGCTATTACATAGATGCTCAATGCCGTTAATGTGCCTAAAATTGAAGCGCGAGCTATGGTTTTTGTTGGGTTAATGGTGTCTTCTGATGGCAGTGTGGCTGATTCAACGCCAATAAAGCCCCACATGATCAGTAAACACAATGCAGCGACCATACTAAAAAAAGAGCTGTCATCCGGGTTTATGGCTGGAATGTTAGACACGTCACCAAACATGATACCAAACAAGCCCACTAATAATAATGGAACAATTTTTACAATAGTGGTGATCAATTGAACAGCACTGGCTTCACGCACACCACAGATATTAATGGCGGTAAAAAAAAGGATAATACCAACTGCAAATAAAGCGCTATACAATGGCTGGTCATTGAGTATTGGTAGGTACGTTAAACTATACCCTGCAAACGACAATGCTATGGCTGCTATGGAGGTGACTAAGGAAATCCAATATCCCCAACAAACAATTGCTGCTGGAACAGTCCCAAAAGCTTCAAGGACATAGAAATATGGCCCACCCAACCCAGGTTTGCGTGAAGAGAGATAACTATAGCTTAAGGCTAAACATATGGCTCCAAAGCCAGTCACCCCCCAGCCAATAAAACTATAACTGCCATAGGGTGCAAGTAAAGCAGGTAAGGTAAAAATACCCGAGCCAATCATCATCCCTGCAACGAGGGCCCAAGAACGCCATATTCCTATCGATTTTGTCATGCTAATTATTGCTACAACATCAAATTATTCAAAAATTACCCATTCTAGCTCTAGATTAATAGCTGATACTTCAGCTCTTAAGGTATGACTTAGGCGCTGTGTTTCATCATGCGTTCTTTATCACGGGCCCAGTCGCGGTCTTTAACCGCGTCGCGTTTATCATGTTCGTGTTTACCTTTACCTAAGTAGACTTCGACCTTTACCCAGTTTTTCTTCCAATACATGGCTGTGGCGATAATCGAATAACCTTGGCGTTCAACTGAGCCAATTAATTTGTCTAATTCTCGTTTTTTGAGTAACAGCTTACGCTTACGTGTAGGCTCACAAACTACGTGACTAGACGCTTGGTTTAACGGTTGAATGGTTGAACCAATTAGAAAGGCTTCACCTTTTTCTATGGCGACGTAACTTTCCGCAATATTGACCTTACCAGAGCGAATGCTTTTCACTTCCCAGCCTTGCAATGACATACCACATTCGAGTTTGTCTTGAAGATTGTATTCGTGGCGAGCTTTTTTATTTAGCGCTATGGTGCTATCTGTAGATTTTGACTTCTTTTTATTCATAGACCGTATTATAAAGATTGTATGAAGTGGTACAACAAAAAATCCACTGTATTCGAAACTATTGGATCGACACACCGCAAATAACTTATGTTAATCTACTACTGTTTTAACGTCTTACCCATTTTGGAGTATTAATGGCCAATGTATGTTGCAGCGCTTTGGTTGCTTTTAGTGCTGAATCCATGTATGACTTGATTAATGATGTACAGCTGTATCCAGAGTTTATCCCGGGATGTGCTGAAACCAAGGTTTTGCAGCAAGATAATGACAATATGCGTGCATCCCTGCTTATTTCAAAGGCGGGTGTTGAACAATGGTTTACTACCCACAACACATTAAAGCGTGGTGAATTTATCCAAATGCGCTTAGTTGATGGACCTTTCTCTCGATTAACTGGAGGCTGGACAATCAAGTCACTCAGCGAGACAGGCTGTAAAATAGAGTTGAATTTGGACTTTGCCTTCTCGAGTAAGATAGTTGAGATGGCTTTTGGGCGTGTTTTTAATACGATTGCTACTAATATGGTTGTCGCCTTTACTGAGCGCGCAAAACAGGTTTATGGTTAAAGCTTAGCTAGAGGTTACGTAGAGTATATGACAGACCAACAAATATCCCTTGAAGTGGTGTATGGCACCCCCGAAAAACAAGCTTTGCTTGAAGTGGTCGTTGAACAAGGTTCAACGGTTAAAGAGGCTATTATGGCTTCGGGTATCGTGAAACGTTTTCCAGATATTAACCTCGAGGTGTTAAAAGTAGGTATTTGGAATCGCACGTGTAAGTTAACTGACCTGCCAAAAAAAGGTGACAGAATCGAAATTTATCGCCCTCTTATTGCAGATCCCAAAGAAGCAAGAAGGCGCAGAGCAGAAAAAGCCAAAGATGAAGGTCGTGCTAATAAAACCACTGGTGGAAGAGCAAAAATCAAAACGCCAACTAATACATCAGAACCTGAGTCCTAACGCTTCACATATAAACTTCTGAAATGGCTGGGCTCGACCAAAACGACTGGCCACCATTTTGCAAAAATCTGGTTGGTACAAATCACTTTCTTGAAGCGAACATATAGCAATGAAATCTTTGCGCTTTAACTCTTCAATAAGGTGATGCTCTTTGTCATAACCTTTAGGAGGTCGGGTTAGCTTAGTGCCTGCTAGTTCGTAAAATTGAGTAAAAGGTTCATGCTCAATAGCATCTAAGTAAGGCCCAGGTTTGGTCACAATATGATCTCGAATGGCTGCCAAAGGGTCCCTGTCTGGTTGCCACGTGCCCACAGCCAAAAAAATCTCGTCTGCTGCAATATGCAAATAGAAACCTGGTGCGTGAACATCTTTGCCCACCTCATGACGGAATTGTATGCCTAGATTGGTTTTGTAAGGCAATTTATTTTTAGAGAACCTAACGTCCCGATAGATGCGCATCAGAGAACCGCCCACTTTTTTAGGGCTGGCCTCGTAGTGTGGTGAAATAAGCCGGATCCACTGATCCATTTGTTCGATAAAAGCTAAGGCTGGCAAACGCACGTGGTCTTCATATTGTTGTTTATGGTCGTTGAACCAATCGCGATTATTATTGGCTTGAAGATCCTTTAAAAATTTAAGTAACGATGGTTCAAAGTGATTGAACATACAGTTTTTCCTTTGCGCTTGGATTTAGTGTTTTTTACGTTGCAAACCAGTTTGAGCTAAAATTTTGGCTGAAATCTCTTCAATCGAGAATCGAGTACTATTTAAAAACGGAATTTTTTCTTTGCGGTACAAGTTTTCTACTTCTCGTAATTCCATGCGACATTGCTGCAACGATGCATATTTACTATTAGCCCGTCGTTCTGAACGTATTTGGTGTAATCGGTCTGCTTGGATAGTCAGCCCAAACAATTTGTCTTTAAAGCGACGTAATGGTGCAGGCAAACGTAAAATGTCACCCATATCATCTTCGGTAAAGGGGTAGTTTGCTGCTTTGATACCATATTGCAGCGCTAGATAGAGACTAGTAGGGGTTTTGCCCGACCGTGATACACCCACTAAAATAATATCAGCTTCGTGATAGTCTTTTAAGTTTGCCCCATCATCATTGGCTAATGCATAGTTTACGGCTTCAATTCGAATATCATAAGTTTTTTCATGAATACTATGAGTGCGATGTTTTTCTGGCTTAGATGGTACACCCAACACTTTTTCCAGTGGCGCAACAAACTGATCCAGAAAGTTGTAATTGATCCCCACTGATTTTGAAACAATTTTGCGAACTTCGATATTGACTATGGTGTAAAACACTAAAGGTCGCTGATCGTCATCTTGAAAACTTTCAGATATTTTTCGAACGACGTCTTTTGCTTGTTCTGCGGTTTCGACGAAGGGAACAGTGATGTGTTTGAACTCAATCGTAAAAGGGAGAGCAATGCGTGGCCAAACACCTCTGCAGTAATGGCCGTTCCATCTGAAATATAATAGGCTGATCTCAAAACATTTCCTTAACATTGGTGTAATTTAATTACGAAAAATAATTAAATTTTACTTTCACGATAACAACATTCTAAAATCCCCCTAACAAATTTAAAGGCGTTATAAAGATGTTGTTTTTTTTCTGTTTTTAACAGTCATAACTAAACGATTACCTAAACTAACACGATTAAATTAACCAAACAATTATTTGGAGAAAGTGAGAATGCAAGAACACGTTTTGTGGTACCAACAACTGGGTATGGGAGATGTCGGAGTCGTTGGCGGCAAAAACGCGTCATTGGGCGAAATGATTTCAAATTTGGCTAATGCAGGAGTACAAGTGCCTGGAGGATTTGCGACCACAGCGCATGCATTTAATTTATTTCTCGAACAAAGTGGCTTAGAAGCCAGTATTCATGTTTTGTAGACGACCTAGATATCGAAGACATCGCTGCATTAGGTATAGCTGGCGAAACCATTCGTAATTGGATTATCGATACGCCTTTTCTACCAGAGTTAGAAAATGCCATACGCGTGGCGTTTAAAACTTTGCAAGGTGAGGCGGGTGATGAAGCTTCATTTGCAGTGCGCTCTTCAGCCACAGCAGAAGACATGCCTGATGCATCTTTTGCGGGCCAGCAAGAAACCTTTTTAAACGTAAAAGGTTACGATTCAGTCATGGTTGCAATCAAACATGTATTCGCTTCACTGTTTAACGACAGAGCTATTTCTTATCGAGTACATCAAGGATACGACCACAAAGGAGTGGCTTTATCTGCAGGTATTCAACGTATGGTGCGCAGTGACTGTTCTGCCTCTGGCGTAATGTTTTCGATTGATACTGAGTCTGGTTTTGAAGACGTTGTTTTTATCACCTCATCTTATGGCTTAGGTGAAATGGTGGTGCAAGGTGCAGTCAACCCGGACGAATTTTATGTCCACAAACCTACTTTGGCAAAAGGTTTTCCCGCTGTTGTGCGCAGAAACCTTGGCAGCAAACTTACCAAGATGATTTATTCAGAAGTACTTGAGCACGGTAAACAAGTCGAGATTGTGGATATTGAGCCTGCAGACAGTCGTCAATTTTCATTAAATGATGACGAAATAATGGAGCTGGCCAAGCAGGCTGTGATTATTGAAAAGCATTACCAACGCCCTATGGATATCGAATGGGCTAAAGATGGCATAGATGGCAAATTATACATAGTGCAGGCCCGCCCCGAGACAGTGCGAAGTCGTGAAGATATGCAGGTCATTGAGCGCTTTATGCTTAAAGGTAAAGCCAAAGTTGTGTGTGAAGGGCGAGCAATTGGCCACAAGATAGGCGCTGGCGTAGCAAAAGTGCTTAAAGGTGTGGAAGAGATGGATAAAATCCAACCAGGGGATGTCTTAGTCACTGATATGACCGATCCGGATTGGGAGCCAATTATGAAAAAAGCTTCTGCGATTGTGACCAACCGCGGTGGACGAACTTGCCATGCAGCTATTATCGCCAGAGAACTAGGTATTCCTGCCGTTGTAGGTTGTGGTAATGCCACAGCTTCAATTGAAAATGGCGACAATATTACGGTATCTTGTGCAGAAGGCGACACGGGGTTTATCTACGGTGATGTATTAGACTTTGATGTTGTGACATCACGGATTGATGCATGCCAGAAATTCCACTCAAAGTAATGATGAATGTCGGCAACCCAGATAGAGCCTTTGATTTTGCTCGTTTGCCTCACGCGGGTGTTGGTTTGGCGCGACTTGAGTTTATTATCAACCGCATGATCGGTGTGCATCCCAAAGCATTACTTGATTTTGATAATCAACCTGAGCGAATTAAAAGAAGAAATCACTCGACATGATTGCGGGCTATGCTTCCCCAGTAGAGTTTTACATCGAAAAGTTGGTGGAAGGTATTCAACCATAGCCTCGCGTTTTCGCCTGAAAAAGTCATAGTGCGTATGTCTGACTTTAAGTCCAATGAATACTTTAATTTAGTGGGCGGTTACCAATACGAACCGGATGAAGAAAATCCGATGCTCGGTTTTCGTGGTGCCAGCCGTTATATTTCAGAAGATTTCTAGAGCTGTTTTGCCTTGGAATGTGAAGCGATTAAGCGGGTGCGTAATAAAATGGACTTAACCAATGTTGAGATCATGATCCCCTTTGTGCGTACTCTTAGAAGAAGGTGCAAAGGTATTAGAGTTACTTGCCGAAGAGGGATTAGTGCAAGGCGAAAATGGCCTACGTGTCATTATGATGTGTGAGCTTCCTTCAAACGCACTTTTGGCTGACAAATTCCTTGATATGTTTGATGGTTTCTCAATTGGCTCTAACGATTTGACCCAGTTAACATCTAGGTCTTGACCGAGATTCGGGTTGATCGCTCATTTGTTTGATGAGCGCGACCCTGCAGTTAAGAGCTTGTTATCCATGGCAATTCAAGCAGCTAAGAAACGCGGTAAGTATGTTGGTATTTGTGGTCAAGGCCCGTCTGATCATGAAGATTTAGCACAGTGGCTGGTGGAGCAAGGTATCGATAGTGTGTCACTGAACCCAGATACAGTTGTCGAAACCTGGTTATATCTTGGTAAGAAACAGGGATAGTAAAGTAGAACGTTAAATAGAAAAGCCGCTAACGTATTAACGAAAGCGGCTTTTTAATACTTAGGTCCAAATAAAAAATCCAATAGTTTTACCTTCTCAGTATTTATCTAGAATGAGTTTATCTAATTTGCTAGCCGACTTTGACATGACCTTTTGGCAAGTACGCAACCAATCTCTGGCTTTAGGCACGTCATAACTAAGCATCAAAAGCCCTACTAATAAAACCAATATCGAACCAGGTAGAATAAAAAAGACTACGCCAAATATTGCCAGTAGGCCACCTAATGCGATACGTAATTTTTTCTTCATATTTATCACCTAAGGTTTGAGAGAGAATCATTTAAACAAAAAGTATATCAGCTCATTTATGACTGAAAAATTTCATATGTTACAAACTATTTGTATCATATGAAAAATCAATAGGGCTAATGTCAAAGTGATATAGAGCAGGAATGATCATTTTAGGTATAATCACCGTTATATTTTATACATTAATTACTGAATGCCCCCTATGCTGCCAGCGTTAGACCCTCAATCTATTATTGAAAGTAACTATCAGGATTTTTTGACTGATTTAACAAAGTCCACTTTTTCTGGTGACATTGAGTACAGTTACGGGAGTCGTTTAGCGGTGTCTACTGATAATTCTATTTATCAGAAGTTACCCCAAGCTGTTGTTTTTCCAAAGACTACTGAGGATTTATCGCTGATTGGTAAAATGGCTAATCCTTATCGAGACGTTAAATTCTCTGCCAGAGGTGGTGGCACAGGCACTAACGGTCAGTCGCTTACCAGTGGTATTATTGTCGATGTTTCTCGCCACATGAATCAAGTTTTAGAAGTGAATGTCGAGCAAAAATGGGCAAGAGTTCAAGCTGGTATTGTCAAAGATCAGTTAAACGATGTACTAAAGCCATTGGGTTTCTTTTTTGCACCAGACTTGTCTACTAGTAGTAGGGCCACTATTGGCGGAATGATCAGTACCGATGCCTCTGGGCAGGGTTCATTGGTGTACGGAAAAACGAGTGATCATATATTAGGTCTCACATCGGTAATGGCTGATGGAACGGTTTTAAACACAGCACCCATGGCCCTCGATAACGCTAAAAAACTGGGTCAAAAATACACACCGATAGCCAAGATAACTCAGCAGTTACTCGACACGTGTTTAGGTAAACGCCAACAAATCTTAGAAAAGTTTCCTCGTCTCAATCGTTTTTTAACTGGCTATGATCTAGAACACACATTGGATGAAGGTTTAACAACATTAGATATTAGCCGCGTCATTACAGGCTCAGAAGGCTCCCTTGTCTTTGTGGCAGAAGCGACAGTAAACATCACACCCATCGCCAGGTTTAAAGCCTTAGTGAATGTTAAGTACAATTCTTTTGAATCTGCTTTAAGGCATGCACCTAGTATGGTCGCCGCTAATGCCACCTCGGTAGAAACGGTTGACAGTAATGTGCTTAACTTGGCTAAGCAAGACATGATTTGGCATTCAGTCGAAAGCTTGATCACTGAGGTAGAGGGGAGAACGGTACTTGGTCTAAATATGGTTGAGTACAACAGTAATGACCAAGCTGATATCGAACAAAAAATAGCCACCTTAAGTCGTAACCTAGACTCAGCTGAAAATTTAGGTGTCATTGGTTATCAAATTACCTACGACAAAGCTGATATCTTGAAAATTTATGCCATGCGTAAAAAGTCAGTGGGCTTATTAGGCAAAACTAAAGGGGCTAGAAAGCCTATTGCTTTTGTTGAAGATACGGCTGTACCACCTGAAAATTTAGCTGATTTTATTATGGAGTTTCGTGCTTTATTAGACGGGTATGGTTTGAAATATGGCATGTTTGGCCATGTGGATGCGGGAGTATTACACGTGCGTCCTGCATTGGATATGTGCGATCCTGAACAAGAAGCGATGGTGCCGGATATTTCAGATCAAGTGGTGGCATTAGTCGCTAAATATGGTGGTTTGATGTGGGGCGAACATGGTAAAGGTTACCGAAGTGAGTATGGGCCACAGTTTTTTGGTAAAGAACTATTTGCTGAACTGAGAAAGATAAAAACAGTTTTCGATCCCCACAATAAAATGAACCCTGGAAAAATTTGCACACCATTAGAGTCAACAGAATCTTTGGTGACAGTCGGGGATCAAAAGCGTGGTGAGTTTGATAGGCAAATTCCTATCGAAGTCAGGACATCCTTTGAACCTGTCATGAGCTGTAACGGTAATGGTTTATGTTTTAATTATGATACGACTTCACCTATGTGCCCCTCTTTTAAAATTACCAGTGATAGACGTCACAGTCCCAAAGGTAGGGCCGGCATGGTGCGTGAATGGCTAAGGTTGTTGTCAAATCAAAACATTGATGTCAATGCATTAGAACACAACGAAGATCCCCCTAGTTGGTTTGAACGCTTCAGAAATAGCACTGACAAGAGAGTTGATAATGACTTTTCTCACGAAGTGCTAGAAGTGATGGAAGGATGTTTAGCCTGTAAAGCATGTTCTAGCCAATGCCCGGTTAGTGTTGATGTGCCCGGATTTAGATCGCGCTTTTTAAGTATGTATTATCAACGTTATATGCGCCCAGCCAAAGACCACTTGGTTGGCAATATCGAAAAGATGGCGCCATTGATGGCTAAAGCGCCTAGGTTTATCAATTTTTTCTTACGCCAAGGCTGGGTGAATACCGCTATTCGTAAGACTATCGGATATATCGATACGCCTATTTTATCGCAGCCAACCTTGGATCAAAAACTAAACGGTAATGCAGCAATGCAATTTGATTTAGTGGCACTGCAGCAATTAAGCCCTGTACAGTTAGCGAAAAAAGTGTGCATTGTGCAAGATCCCTTCACCAGTTTTTATGACGCACAAGTGGTGGAATCTTTAGTGACACTGATTTCTAAACTTGGCTACGAACCTGTTTTGTTACCTTTTATGCCAAACGGTAAACCCCAACATGTAAAAGGTTTTTTAAAAGAGTTTGCCAAAACGGCTAAAACTGCGGCAGATTTTTTGAATCAGTTAGATGATTTGGCTTTACCATTGATAGGTGTCGATCCCTCTATGGTGCTATGTTATCGCGACGAGTATACCAAAATTTTAGGCGATGCTCGTGGTGACTTTAAAGTGCTGCTCGTGCATGAATGGTTGTTGCAACTTGAGCTGCCAAAAGTTGCCCAAGGCAATACCCAAAACTATGCACTGTTTGGCCACTGCAGCGAAAAAACAGCTTTACCTACAAGTGAAACTCAATGGCAACAGATTTTCCAAAAAACGGGTTTAACCTTATCTGCTGTATCTGTAGGGTGTTGTGGTATGGCGGGGACGTTTGGTCACGAGGCCAGTCACATCAAAGAGTCTACAGGCATTTATCAATTAAGTTGGCAACAAGCTATCAGTCGATATAAGCCAGAAGAAATAGTCGCTACTGGTTATTCATGCCGAAGTCAGGTGGCAAGATTCGAGAATTTCAAGCCTAAACACCCTTTACAGGTATTAGCCGAGTCATTGTGATTTGGCTCTAGAATTTGATGGGAGATCCACAAGGACATAATTAAGGGGGAAACGTCAAGTCCACTGTTAGTTTGTCCTAATGAGTAAGCTCTACTCTTTTGAGGCTGTGTCGTTCGTTGGCCCAATCGACGCTTTTTGTATAAAACGTCATACGGTCACTCCTCGTTCATTCAGGGTACCAATACCCTAAATTAGCCATTGTTGTGACTAGCTCAGTAAAAAACACACTGCAATGGTCTAATTGATTGTTTTCTAGTATAAAAATAGGTTGATGAAGAAATTTCAAAGTCAACTCTTTGTCTTTGCATGGCACTGAAAATGCTTCGCCTTGAATATAAAACATAAAATTATCAATATTATAGAGCGGGTGCTCAAGAAAAACCGCTTTAATGCCCGGACATCGAATAAATGGTATGCCTGCTTTCAGTTTGTCATCAATCTCTTGATGACTTAAATTTTGTATGTCCTGATCCTCAAACTCATGTTTTTCACCACCTTGACTTAAAAACTGAGCAGTCCAATTAGAAAACTGGTCGGTTTCTAGAAGTTGTTTTAGCATCTGCTTAAATCTTACGACTTCTTGTTGTTTTATTTCACCGCTAAACTCACGAGGTGCGAGCTCTTTATCTGTGTAACGCTCGTTAAATAAGTTGTTATCAATAGCAAAGTCAGCGAGTGAAGACAGCATTTCTTGTTGAGAAGGTGCGCGGAATCCTACTGAGTAGTTCAAGCATTCTTCTAATGCTACTCCATTATGCGGATGATTGGCTGGTATATAGATGACGTCCCCCGGTTGTAAAACTTGATCAATAACGGGTTCAAAGCCAGAAATTTGTGCTAAATCTTTATGCGGGTTGATTTTGTCAAAATCTCCAGGCAAACCTACTTGCCATCGCCTTGAACCTTTGCCCTGAATAATAAATACATCGTATTGATCGAGGTGGGGGCCTACACCGGCATCTTTATTTGAAAAGCTTACCATCAGGTCATCCATTCGCCAGTGCGGAATAAAGTCGAACGCTCGCATGAGTTCGTCGGCTTCAGGAATAAAGTGGTCAACCGACTGTACTAACAAACTCCACGCACCTAAACAGTATGCATTCACGTCTTCAAACGGGCCGTGACTCACTTGCCAAGCGTTAGCTGTGAGACTCACTATTCTTGAGTCAACTGTTGGCTCTTGGCTTAATCCTGCTAGGTCATTTTCATCTAGAGGATCAATAAAGTTATCGAAACCTTGCTTGATCACTAGCGGTTTTTTTTGCCAATACTGTCTGATGAATTGTTGTTTATCAATATTATCTAGTAAGTACATGTGTTTCCAAATTATGTTTCCTGCTGACTAACCAATAGGTATTTATCCACCCAAGACCTTTTACTTCAATTAGTCCTCGTTTATCAAATTGAAAGCAGTCTTTGCTGATTTCGTAGGTTGATTCGGTGACTTGAATTTTATTACCCAATCCATGACTCTCCATACGTGATGCTAAGTTAACAGCCTCCCCCCAAAGATCGTAGCTGAATTTGCTTTTGCCAATGATACCAGCAATCACTTCACCGCAACCTATTCCTATTCGCAGAACATTGTGTAAATGGTGTTTTTTACAAATGCTTTTAAATGCATTTTGCATATCTAAAGCACAGTAACAGCATTCAATGGCATGAGAAGAGCTAATAATAGGTACCCCTCCAGCCACCATATAGCCGTCACCACTGGTTTTGATTTTTTCTAATCCGTATTTCTGGGTAATGTGATCAAATGCACAAAACACTTCATTTAAAAGATTAACAAGCTGTTGTGGCGAGAGGTTTTTAGACAATGGTGTGAAATTTTGAATGTCGGCGAATAGAATACTCACTTGTTCATAGTAATCAGCTATTAGGTTTGGCGATGTTTTTAGACGTTGGACAATGTTGGCGGGTAAAATATTTAACAGTAACTGCTCTGAACGTTCACGCTCTGAGGACAGTTTTTGCAAATTACGATTAATGTTTCTTCGAATATGATAGCTGCAAAGTAAACAGGACAGGGCAAATGAAATACTGCAACTAATTTTTACTATTTGTTGATGGAAGCTCAGAGTGTTGACTGATGAATAGAAAAACCAAATTTCGAAACTAACAAATAATAAAAAATATGACAGGGTAATCAAAAACATTAAGCCACTTTCCGCCTCTTTAAATAAAAATGGGCAGATAACAACTGCGAGTAAGAAAAAATACTGAATGTTTAAGTTTTCTTGTCGTATTAGACAAGATATTAATATGTATGTAGCAAAAACGATGACCAAAAATAGCTTGCTCATTAAATACGCTTTTAGACGATTAAGAATAGGTACTAAGGTCAATAATGATGCTGATATGATGATGAGTAGTAATTCTTGATAGCCTGTTTGTGACACAAAATATAGGACAATGGGTAGGTGCAGACTTGATACAGAAATACATAATAAAGCAATGATGTTAGTGATACGGGTCGGGTTAACATTTTCTGAAGAGGCTTTATTTATTCCCGACCAAACCCAGCTTTGTAAGGCCGACTTTAACATTTTTAAATCCCTTTAAAAATCGGAGTGAAAACTAAGTGTAGTTCACCCCAATAATCTTTGGATAGGAATTTAGGCTAATGCAAGCAGCTAATGCAAGCACAGTGGAGTGGCGTTCTCTTATCTTTCTAATTGCTCAACAAACTCGATTGCTCGACCAATGTAATTAGCAGGCGTGAGGGTTTTGAGCTGTGTCTTTGCGTTATCAGGTAATGCTAAGGTATCTATGAAGTCAGCCATGATTTGCTGATTTATTTTTTTGCCACGGGTCAACTCTTTGAGTTTTTCATATGGCTTTTCAATCCCATAACGACGCATAACAGTTTGTACTGGTTCTGCCAGTAATTCCCAGTTGTTATCAAGTTCATTCAGCAGACTCTGTTCATTGACTTCAAGTTTACTGATCCCTTTTAAAGAGGACTGGTAAGCAATAACCGAATAACCTACACCCACGCCTAAATTTCTGAGTACGGTTGAGTCAGTTAAATCTCGTTGCCATCTTGAAACAGGTAGTTTACTAGCGAGATGCCCAAACATAGCGTTGGCTAAACCCAAATTACCTTCTGAGTTTTCAAAATCGATAGGGTTGACTTTGTGAGGCATGGTAGAGGAACCAATTTCGCCGGCAATGGTTTTTTGTTTGAAGTGACCAAGAGCAATATAACCCCAGGCATCGCGGTCAAAATCTAACAAGATAGTATTGAAACGAGCTATCGCATCAAATAATTCGGCGATATAGTCATGTGGTTCAATTTGAGTAGTATACGCATTCAAAGTGATACCTAAGCTATTCACAAACTCTTCTGCAAAGGTGTGCCAATCCAAATCAGGATATGCACTAAGGTGTGCGTTGTAGTTACCTACAGCACCATTTATCTTACCTAATATTTGTACTTGTGCAATTTGATCACGCTGGCGTTGCAAACGGATCATCACATTGGCCATTTCTTTACCCATAGTAGTGGGAGACGCAGGTTGTCCATGTGTGCGAGCCATCATAGGCACTGATTTTAATTCTATGGCTAAACGTTTTAGCTCTGAAACTAACTTATCGCAATAAGGCAAAATCACTTCATTACGGGCTTCAGTTAACATCAATGCATGAGAGAGATTGTTAATGTCTTCTGATGTACATGCAAAATGAATAAACTCATTCACGGCATGAAGCTCAGCGTTATTAGCGACTTTTTCTTTCAAAAAGTATTCTACGGCTTTCACGTCATGATTAGTGGTGCGTTCGATATCTTTAATACGCTGGGCATCTGCTTCAGAAAAATCACTTACCATATTATCTAAATATGTATTGGCCAATGAACTGAGTGCCGGGACTTCTTGAATGTCATCGGTTGCCGCTAATTTTTGTAGCCAACGCACTTCAACAATTACCCGATATTTTAGCAAACCAAATTCGCTAAAAATGTGTCTCAACTCAGCTGTTTTATTCCCGTAACGGCCGTCTACTGGGGAAACAGCTGTGAGTGTGGATAGTGTAGATAGTGCAGATAAGTTCATGAAATGCTCCTAATTTGGTGTGATATTGTTGTTTAACGTCTGTTGTGCGCTATCTAAAATTTGTTGGCGACTAAATAATATATGTCGGCGTTTGCCACCCAATTGTCGCCATAAAACAGCCGCTCGTACACCGGCTAATAATATAGCCCTGACACGATGCTGGTTATCAGGGAGTTTCAATATTTCTGGATCGCCAGCTACTTGGATTTTTCTGGCAGCAGGGCTTACCACATCAGTATAAATACTGGCTAAGTTACGCAACATTTGATTGTCGGTTATGTCTAAATGAAGCTGTTGCCTTTGAATATTTGAAATACGTTCACCTAGCGCAGCCATAGTCTTTTTACTTGAGCTAATTCTGCGTTCGATAGATAACAAATTAGCAATATAGCGTGTGACTTCTACGTCTTTGTTTGTTGATTGATTGCTAAGCTGAGAGATTAAGGTTTGATAACCCAAAGCCAAGTGATTGACATCACCAAATATTTGTTCGGTATTATCGGAAGATGTAATGGCAATACTATTTAGAGATGTCGCTAAAGCTTGACTATCAAATTCATTACTACGGGCTATTTGTTTTACCAACGCTGCCGCTTGACACAGCCCCGCTAAGGCGATGTTACTCTCATAAAATCTACGATGATTATTAGTAGCTCATTAACGGATATAATTCTCAATTATGCCACCACCCAAACAAATCCCGTTTTGGTAAAAAACAGCAGACTGACCCGGAGTAACAGCTTTTTGTGGTTCATCAAATTCAACCAATAGGCTTCCATCAGTATTGGGCGTTATTTGGCAAGAAATATCTTGTTGACGATAGCGAGTTTTTACCGAACATTGAATGGCTTGTTCAGGGCCTTTGCCGTCAACCCAATGCAATTGATTTGCTAACAATCCAGTCGAGTAAAGGCGAGGGTGATTGGCACCTTGGCCTACAATCAATACATTACGTTCGATATCTTTGTCTACCACATACCAAGGCTCTTCGCCGTATTCTTTCATACCACCAATCAACAAACCTTTTCGCTGGCCTAATGTGTGGTACATCAAACCTTCGTGTTTGCCTATTATTTTACCTTCAGCCGTTTCAATCTCCCCCGGCTGTGCAGGTAAATATTGCGCCAAGAAGTCTTTGAATTTGCGCTCACCGATAAAACAAATACCGGTGCTGTCTTTTTTATCGTGGGTGACTAAGTCTTGCTCCAAGGCTATTTCTCTTACCCTTGGTTTTTCTAAATGACCAATAGGGAAAAGCGTCTGAGCAATATGTTGCTCACCTAGGGTATATAAAAAATAGCTTTGATCTTTATTGTCATCCAAGCCTCGTAACATTCTCCAATTGCCAGTCTCGTTTGAGCGCTGCACATAATGGCCTGTAGCAATATAATCTGCGCTTAATTCTTCTGCTGCAAATTCAAGAAATGCTTTAAATTTGATTTCTTTGTTGCACATGATATCTGGATTAGGGGTACGACCTGCTTTGTACTCTGCTAAGAAGTACTCAAACACGTTATCCCAATACTCAGCCGCAAAGTTAATGGTGTGTAGCGTTATACCTAACTTATCTGATACTGCTTGAGCGTCTTTTAAATCTTCTGCTGCAGCACAATATTCATCATTATCGTCCTCTTCCCAATTCTTCATAAACAAGCCTTCCACTTGGTAGCCTTGCTGTTTAAGAAGATAAGCTGAGACAGATGAATCGACCCCTCCAGACATACCAACCACGACTTTTATCTGGCTGTTGTCTCGAGTGTCATCGCTGCTTTGGGAACTTGTCATCATAGATTTCGAAAATAAGCTAGAGGCTGAAAAATGGACGCGAAGTTTAGCAGTTCTTTTACTAAAAATCATCTGGTTAATCATTGGATTTGCGTATAAGAAAGTCGCTGATTGAAGGGGGTATCATTATCTTCTATAAAATTAAAGTTTACACTGGCGCTTATTGACAACCCGCGCAACGTCAGCTAACTGCACGACTTGATTTTTGCTTATAGCAACAAAAATTAAGTCATTCAGAAGGGATTAAGTGTGAAAAAAGGCATTGATGCCAGTGAGCAAATCGCATGCCTATCATTCTATAAAAAGCCCCATATAATATGTGAACTAATAACTCACTCAAACCTCTGCATACTCCCCATTTTTAATCCCCTCAATACTCCAATTCCCCACGCTATAGCGAATTAAGCGTAAAGTAGGAAAGCCAATATGTGCCGTCATACGCCTAACCTGTCGGTTTCGTCCCTCAGAAATCGTGATGGATAACCAACTAGTAGGTTTATTCTGCCTAAATCGCACAGGCGGATTTCGATCCCATAAATCTGGCTCGTCGATTAATTTGACCTTGGCAGATTGGGTTACACCATCTTTAAGGTTAACACCCTTACACAATTTCTCTATATCTTGTGGCAGAGGAATCCCTTCAACTTGAACCCAATAAGTTTTAGCTGTTTTAAGCTTTGGCGAGGCCAGTTTGTTTTGTAATTTTCCGTCGTTCGTTAATACCAACAACCCTTCGCTGTCTTTGTCTAAGCGACCAGCAGCATATACCTCTGGTATGGGGATATAATCTTTTAGGGTTTTTCTGCCTTCTTGATCAGTAAATTGGGATAACACATTAAAAGGCTTATTAAACAATACAACACGTGTTTTGGCTTCAGGGGATGGTGCAAGGTTAGTTGTTACTGTTTTAGCTCGTAAGTTTGGCTGTTTTGACATATTTAACCACTAAGTAAGACTGTAAATTGACTAATTGATAGACATTATTAGGCGAAAGTGCTGTTTACAGTATAAATTATGCAAGTAAAATTTATACTTAATCATTCAACCCATATATTTTTACTGTTTGTCTGGGTATGGTTTGTTTATACTAGTCTAAGGTTAGACGTTTTTTTATTTCGGTATAAAACACCAACCCATAGTGTCACAACGTCGTGACTTTGCGAATTTTTCAAATGCGCAAATGATGGGTTGTCAGTGCTTTGCCATTAACATGAGGCTTATAATGACGATTTCCAAGTCAAAGATTATCTACACTAAAACAGACGAAGCGCCAGCACTTGCTACTTATTCATTGCTTCCCATTATTCGCAGCTTTACTTCAAGTGCAGGGATTGAAGTTGAATTAAGTGATATTTCATTAGCTGCACGTATCTTGTCTGCACTCGGCGATCTTCTCCCTGAGGACCAACAAGTACCAGATGCATTAGCTAGATTAGGGGCTTTGACCCAAGAATCATCAACCAATATTATAAAATTGCCTAACGTCAGTGCCTCTATCCCGCAGTTGAGAGAAGCCATAAAAGAGTTACAGGATAAAGGCTTTGCACTACCTGAGTTGCCTGAAGATCCACAAACTGATGCAGAGAAAGACATTAAAACCCGTTACGGTAAAGTATTAGGTAGTGCTGTAAACCCTGTCTTACGTGAAGGTAATTCTGATCGTCGTGCACCTGTCGCTGTTAAAAATTATGCTAAAAATAATCCCCACTCAATGGGTGCCTGGAGTCAAGCTTCTCAAACTCACATCGCACATATGCGGGGTGGTGATTTTTACTCTGGTGAACAATCAATGACTGTAGTTAAAGCCGGTCATGTGAAGATAGAATTCACTGATAAGGCTGGTAACGTCACTGTACTTAAGCAAAAAGTAGATTTGTTAGCTGGCGAAGTGATAGACGGCATGTGCATGAGCAAAAAGGCTTTATGTGAATTCTTTGAAGAACAAATTGAAGATGCCAAAAATACCGGGGTGCTTTTTTCTTTGCATGTAAAAGCGACAATGATGAAAGTGTCCCACCCAATTGTCTTTGGTCACTGCGTTAAGGTTTTCTATAAAGATTTATTTGATAAACACCAAGCACTGTTTGACGAGTTAGGTGTTAATCCAAATAATGGTTTGGGTAGTGTTTATGACAAGATATCAACACTTCCTGAGTCCCAGCGCACAGAAATACAGCGTGATATCAATGCATGTTATGCAGACCGACCTCTTATTGCGATGGTTAACTCAGATAAGGGTATCTCTAATTTACATGTCCCCAGTGATGTTATTGTTGATGCATCTATGCCAGCGATGATCAGAAGCTCTGGCAAAATGTGGGGACCTGATGGCAAGTTGCATGACACTAAGGCTGTAATTCCAGAAAGTACTTATGCCACTATCTATCAAGAAACAGTAAACTTCTGTAAGACTCACGGAGCATTTGATCCCACCACTATGGGTACAGTGCCTAATGTGGGTTTGATGGCACAAAAAGCCGAAGAGTACGGTTCACATGATAAAACTTTTGAGATGGCCGGTGATGGTAAAGTACAAATTGTCGATCAAGACGGTACAGTATTAATCGAGCATGCCGTAGAAGAGGGGGATATCTGGAGAATGTGCCAAGTAAAAGATGCACCTATCCGTGATTGGGTCAAGCTGGCTGTTAATCGAGCCCGTCAGTCGGGAATGCCAACAGTATTCTGGTTGGACGATGAAAGAGCACATGATGCTCAATTGATTATAAAAGTGACTGAATATCTTAAAGACCATAATACTGAGGGTTTAGATATTTCAATCATGTCTCCTGTTCGCGCGATCCGTTTCACAATGGAAAGAGCGATACGTGGTCTAGATACTATTTCTGTCACAGGTAACGTTTTACGTGATTATCTTACTGACTTGTTCCCAATTCTTGAGTTGGGCACCAGCGCTAAGATGTTGTCTATTGTGCCTCTAATGGCTGGTGGAGGGTTGTTCGAAACCGGGGCGGGCGGTTCTGCACCTAAACATGTTCAGCAATTTGTTGAAGAAGGCCATTTGCGTTGGGATTCGCTGGGTGAATTCTTAGCGTTAGCGGTGTCTCTTGAAGACTTAGCTATGAAGACAGACAACACTAAGGCAAAAGCTTTGGCAGTTGCCTTAGATCAAGCAACTGAAAAACTGCTAAATGAAGGTAAATCTCCTCTACGCAAAGCAGGCCAATTGGATAATAGAGGTAGTCATTTCTACTTAGCTATGTACTGGGCAGAAGCATTAGTTAATCAGGCCGAGGATAAAGAGTTGGCGGCGAAATTTAAACCTTTATTTGAATCATTGTCTGCTAATGAAAGTAAAATTATAGCAGAAATTGACGTGACTCAAGGTAAGGTCGCAGACATCGGTGGTTACTACTACCCAGATGATGCCTTAGTGACTCAAGCAATGTGCCCAAGTGCTACTTTAAACGATATACTCACCGCTATTTAATAAATGCAGCCAGATTACAGCATGTGATCTAAGCGAACCAATGCACAAACAAAAAAGCAGACATTAACGTCTGCTTTTTTATTTTTCAGATAATAATCTATCTTTCAGGCTCACCATTAAAATCAATATTATGTGCAAGCAAACCTTTTGGGCCCTTCTGCACGTCATATTTTACTTCTTGTCCTGCCTTAAGAGAGCGATAGCCTTCCATTTGTATTGTTGAGTAATGTGCGAAGATATCCTCACCACCATCATCGGGCACAATGAAGCCAAAACCCTTTGCATTGTTGAACCATTTTACTTTGCCGATTGCCATAATCCTTACTTCCTTTTAATCCCTTGAACTAATACAACTTTGCCCCCACACTATTGAATAGGGAAGAACGTGTTAACAACTCAATACAACCGTCGAATTAAAATGTAGGTTTTTTAACCTGTTTTTGTCAAGGTTAATTTGAAAATCAGCAAAGTTTCATGTTAAAAAATTGACACACATCAAGGGGAATTACCTTAGTTGCAGGTAAATAGTTGAAATATGAGTAAAGATAATACCATTGATATTGAGCGTCAGAAAGACATTGACGCAATAAAGAAAAAGGCAGTGCCTCCACCCATGTACAAGGTTTTGCTGGATAATGATGATTACACACCGATGGATTTTGTAATTGATGTACTCATGCGTTTTTTTAATTTGGATGGTGAAAAAGCACAACAGATAATGCTTACAGTGCACTACCATGGTAGGGCTGTTTGTGGCGTATATACTGCAGAGATTGCAGAAACTAAGGTGATGCAAGTTGCTCGATACGCAAAAGAACACCAACATCCACTCATGTGTACCATGGAGCAAGCGTGATGATTGGATTGAGAAAAGTATCATCTTCAAATAGGCTAGTAGTCAGAGGGCATTCTTATGTTAAATAAAGATTTAGAGCAAACGCTAAATGAAGCGTTCATTTTTGCCAGAGAGCATCGTCATGAATTTATGACGGTTGAGCACTTACTGCTTGCCTTACTTGATAATAACGCAGCTAAAGACGCGTTAAAGGCCTGTGGTGCCAGTATTGAGTCAATTAAACAAGAACTCACCGATTTTGTTAAAGATACCACCCCTTTGTTGTTAGACGAGCAGGGTAACGAGCGAGAAACTCAGCCCACGCTTGGATTTCAGCGTGTGTTGCAACGTGCGGTTTTTCATGTTCAGTCATCTGGTAAAGAGGAAGTCACTGGCGCTAATGTATTAGTTGCCATTTTTAGTGAGCAAGAGTCTCAAGCCGTTTATATATTGAAAAAATCTGATGTGACGCGTTTAGACGTAGTGAATTATATCTCACATGGCGTATCCAAAGTTGATGATGAATCTCCTGCGCACAGGGAAAGTGAAGAAGAGAGCAGCGAGCAAGAAGAAGCTGAGTCTATGCTGGATAAGTATTCCACCAATCTAAACCAAAGTGCTAAAGACGGCAAAATCGATCCGCTTATTGGTCGTGATAGTGAATTAGAGCGCAGTATTCAAATATTATGTCGCCGTCGCAAAAACAATCCGTTATTGGTAGGTGAAGCGGGTGTCGGTAAAACTGCCATCGCTGAAGGCCTCGCTTACCGTATTGTGAATAATGAGGTGCCAGAGGTGATTGCTGAGGCAACCGTTTATTCATTGGATATGGGAGCCTTATTAGCTGGAACTAAATATCGTGGTGATTTCGAGAAGCGTCTTAAAGGCATATTGAAAGAATTAGCAGCCTGCCCAGATGCGATTTTATTTATTGATGAAATTCATACTATTATTGGTGCAGGTGCGGCTTCAGGCGGTGTGATGGACGCCTCTAACTTGCTAAAACCAAAACTCAGCAGTGGCGAATTACGCTGCATGGGGTCAACTACTTATCAAGAGTATCAAGGTATTTTCGAAAAGGATCGTGCTTTAGCCCGTCGTTTCCAAAAAGTGGATGTGATCGAGCCTACAGTCAACGATACCACCAAAATTTTGATGGGTTTAAAATCTCGTTATGAGGCTCACCATAGTGTTCGCTTTACACATAAAGCTATTCGAGCAGCTGCTGAGTTATCGGCTAAGTACATTAATGAGCGTCACTTGCCTGATAAAGCAATCGATGTCATCGATGAAGCGGGTGCAAGTCAGCGCTTGTTGCCTGCCTCTAAGCGCAAAAAGACCATCGGTGTGAGTGATATTGAGTTGATTATTTCTAAGATTGCACGCATTCCAGAAAAGTCTGTGTCAGCCTCTGATAAGCAAGTACTTAAACATTTAGACCGTGACTTAAAAATGGTGGTGTTCGGGCAAGATCAGGCCATAGACACCTTAACAGATGCTATTCGCTTGTCTCGCTCTGGTTTAGGTAATGAAACTAAACCTATTGGTAACTTTCTGTTTGCGGGACCTACTGGTGTGGGTAAAACTGAAGTCACCGCTCAGTTAGCCAAGGTCATGGGCGTAGAGTTATTACGCTTTGATATGTCTGAATATATGGAACGTCATGCAGTGAGTCGTTTGATTGGGGCACCTCCAGGATACGTGGGTTTCGATCAAGGGGGATTATTAACAGATGCGGTCATTAAAAACCCATACTCGGTCATCTTGTTAGATGAAGTAGAAAAGGCCCATAGCGACATCTACAACATTTTATTACAAGTTATGGACCACGGTACGTTAACTGATAATAACGGCCGTAAAGTAGACTTTAGAAACGTGGTGTTAGTCATGACCACAAATGCTGGTGTGCAGGAGACTATTCGTACTTCTATTGGTTTTAAACAGCAGGATCGTAGCCATGATGCCATGTCTGAGATAAAGAAAATTTTCACACCTGAATTCAGAAACAGACTAGATGCAACTGTTTGGTTTAACCATCTTGACCGAGATGTCATTTTACAAGTAGTGGATAAATTTATTGTTGAATTGCAAGTGCAACTTGATAACAAAGGTGTGTCATTAGAAGTAAGCAACCAAGCGCGTGATTGGTTAGCTAACAAAGGTTATGATAAAAATATGGGCGCACGTCCGATGGCTAGAGTTATTCAGCAACATGTTAAGAAAGAATTAGCACATGAGTTACTTTTTGGACGTTTGATTCAGGGCGGTAGTGTGAAAATTGGCCTGAAAAATGATGCATTAAGCTTCGAGTTTTTCTCTGACAGTAAGGAAAAGCCAGCCACACTTAACTCTTAATTTCTATAAAGTTAATTGACTAAAATATAAAAAAACCGATATTGTTTAATATCGGTTTTTTTGTACTTTAAACTCTAATATTGCGTTAAAATATTTGCTTCATTAACCCAAAAAAAATGATAATTTATTATCTTGCGCGATAAATAATACGACCCTTGGATAGGTCATAGGGCGTAAGTTCAACAGTCACCTTGTCGCCAGTTAAAATACGAATATAGTTTTTACGCATTTTACCTGAAATATGGGCAGTAACAACATGACCATTTTCCAATTCAACACGAAACATAGTATTCGGAAGGGTATCCAACACAGTGCCTTCCATTTCAATACAATCTTCTTTCGCCATCTAACTCTGTTACCTCTAATCAATAAAATAAGTGTCTAAAAATGCCGCGAAGATTTTGCCGAATAAGGTGGCAAGTGTAAAGCTTTACCCTGCTTTTTTTGTAATTAGTTGCCATTTATCATCAAAAAACCGCTCATGGGGTAAAAAATTCTGTTTATAGCTCATTTTTTGACAGGTATCTATTTGATATCCTAAATATAAGAAAGGTTTGTTAAGCGACTTGGCAAGCTCAATTTGCTGCAAAATAGCAAAATTTCCCAACGACCGTTGTTGTTGATCGGGCTTAAAAAAAGTGTATAAAGCCGATAAAGAAGACGCGAGGTTGTCGGTGACGGCAACGCCAATAAGTTCGTTAGTCGCGTAAATCTCAATAAATAAAGCATTGTTCCAAGGACTTAAAATAAAGCCTTGATATTGTTCTTTGGTTGCAGGGTACATACTGCCGTCGGCATGTCGTTGATTGACGTACGACTCATACAACGGATAATATTCTGGCTTGTCATTATCACTAATATGTATCGTCAGGTCTTGGTTGCGCTTCATAATGCGCTTTTGACTTTTGGATGCTGTAAATATGTCAACTGGGAGTCGAATCGACTCACACGCTTTACATGCTTCACAATGCGGTCGATACACTTGTGTTCCACTGCGCCTGAAGCCAGCGCCAATTAAAAAGTCGTATTCAGTGATATTGGGGACACTATCGCTCATAAAAATCAACAGCCTTTCATCTTGCTCTGGTAGATAACTGCAGGCAAAAGGGGCAGTTATGCCGAATTTCATGTTCATAACGTTATAATCATTTTGTCAGGTTCAGTGTTTGCGGCTGCCAAACGTCTTTCTTAAATGATTGTTGGCTTTGCTGTTGCAACATAGTTAAAAATCTGGCCCTAGTCACTTCAATACAACCTAGACTGGCTAGATGGGGATTTTGCATTTGGCAGTCAATAAATTCTGCGTCTTGGGATTTAAGTAATTCGACCAGAGATAACATCGCTATTTTAGAGGCATTGGTGACTTTATGAAACATAGACTCTCCGCAGAATACTTTCCCAACAATGATACCGTAAAGGCCACCCACTAAAATATCTTCGCTCCAAACTTCAACAGAATGGGCATGACCAAGCTTGTGCAGGTTTTTGTAAGCATTAACCATGTCATCTGTTATCCAAGTGCCAGAGTCGTTTCTAGGAATGGTTGCACAAATGTCTATGACCTGGTCAAAGACGTTATTAATGGTGATTGTATAGTCGCAGTTACGAGCGAACTTTTTGAGACTTTTGCTGCACTTAAAATTATCTAAGGGCAATATGCCTCTTGGGTCTGGCGACCACCACATAATAGGTTCAGCTTGACTAAACCACGGAAATATCCCAGATGAATAGGCTAAAAGTAGACGTTTGGCACTCAAGTCCCCACCAAATGCTAATAAACCATTTGGGTCGGTATGAGCCATGTCCGCTGGTGGAAATACAAGTTGTTGGTTTAGCTTAGTCAGCGTTAGCATAGGAATATCGTTGTTGCCTGTTATGCCAAGGGGAAATAAAATAAGGCCTCAAGTTGAGGCCTTATTTTATTAAACGGTTACTCTTGCGCGTCTAAGAATTTTTCAGCATCCAAAGCCGCCATGCAGCCCGTACCTGCTGAGGTGATGGCTTGGCGATAGATATGATCGCTCACGTCACCTGCGGCAAATACACCTTCAACACTGGTCTGAGTGGCGTTACCCTCTGTGCCGCTTAGCACTGTGATATAGCCGTCTTTCATCTCTAACTCACCTTCAAAGATCCCGGTATTGGGTTGGTGGCCAATTGCAATGAACACTCCCATCAGATCTAGGTTTTGGGTCGCATCAGAGTCTGTGTCTTTGATACGAATGCCAGTCACACCCATTTCATCACCTAACACTTCGTCTAATTGACGATCTAGATGTAATGTAACATTACCATTCTTAGCTTTTTCCATTAAACGGTCAGCCAGTATTTTTTCACTGCGAAACGTATCACGTCTATGAATTACGTGCACTTCAGAGGCGATGTTTGACAGATAAAGCGCTTCTTCAACAGCTGTATTACCCCCGCCCACAACCGCTACTTTTTGATTACGGTAGAAAAATCCATCACAGGTTGCACAGGCTGATACCCCTTTGCCCATAAAAGCCGTTTCTGAGTCCATTCCAAGGTATTTAGCAGAGGCACCAGTACAGATAATTAATGAATCACAGGTATAAGTACCTTGATCTCCGGTTAATGTGAAAGGTCGCTTGGATAAATCGGTTTTGTTAATGTGATCAAAAATAATCTCAGTATCAAACTTTTCAGCATGCTTTTGCATACGGTCCATTAAATCAGGACCTGTTAACCCTTCAGGATCGCCTGGCCAGTTTTCCACTTCAGTTGTGGTGGTTAATTGCCCACCTTGCTGAATTCCGGTGATTAAAACAGGGTTCAAATTCGCGCGCGCAGCATATACCGCGGCTGAGTAACCAGCAGGACCAGAGCCCAAAATTAGTAGCTTAACGTGTCTCACTTCAGACATTTAACTCTCCAAATATTTTTTAACAGCCACCTAAGATGACCAAAATTTTCATTTACTTATGCTGCTTAATATGTGGGCAAGTCGTGTACTTTCAATATCAAGTGCGTAACTAAATTATACTCATGACCTCATTTTTCACTGTGTTGCCTGGATTGCAGTTAACGCGATAGTGAATACAATATCATCTACCAGTGCACCGCGGCTTAAATCGTTAACGGGTTTCGCCATGCCTTGCAACATTGGCCCAATACTGACCAAATTAGCGCTGCGTTGCACGGCTTTGTAAGTTGTATTACCGGTATTCAAATCTGGGAAAATAAACACTGTGGCATGACCTGCTACTTTGCTATTTGGGGCTTTGTTCTTCGCAACACTTTCCATCACCGCCGCATCATATTGCAAAGGTCCATCAATTAACAAGTCAGGGCGCTTTTGTTGCGCTAATTTAGTGGCCAGTTTGACTTTTTCAACGTCTGTGCCGGTACTTGAATTACCTGTGCTGTAGCTGATCATAGCCACTTTTGGTTCGATACCAAAAGCCGCTGCTGAGTCAGCTGATTGAATAGCAATATCCGCAAGTTGCTCAGCATTTGGGGCGGGGTTGATAGCACAATCGCCATACACTAATACTTGTTCTGGCAATAACATAAAAAATATTGAGGAAACTAAAGATGCCCCTGGTGCAGTTTTGATTAGTTGTAACGCCGGGCGAATAGTATTGGCGGTTGTATCCACAGTACCTGACACTAATCCATCCACATGATTTTGTTGCAACATCATAGTGCCTAATACCACGTTATCGAGTAAACGTTCTTTGGCTACTACAGCCGTTAGTCCTTTATGTTTACGTAATTTCACCATCGGTTTTACATACTGACTGCGTATGTCTTCAGGCTGTATGATTTTAACCGAATCAGCTAACACCACTCCTTGTTGTTGGGCGACTCTTAATATCTCGGTTTTGTTGCCAAGCAAAATGCACTTTGCGATATTTCTTTGGGCACAAATGGCCGCGGCCTTGATTGTTCTTGGTTCTTCGCCCTCAGGTAACACTAGGGTTTTGTTAGCTTGTTGTGCCAGTTGGGTTAATTTATAGCGAAATGCTGAAGGAGAGAGTCTCAAGGCTCTATTTGAGTCCTTTGAGATTGACGCGACCCAATCAGAATCAATACATGCTGCGGTGTGATCCATTACGCGGTTGATACGTTGTTCGTCGTCGGCGGGTACTTCTTGATTGAACATATGTAAATTGAGCGATGTTTGCCAGGTGTTCTCATTGGTCAGTAAAACGGGTAAACCGGTTTCTAACGCTTGAGAACAAAGCTGCCAAATCCGCGGATCGGGTTGATAACCTCCAGTCAACAACAATGCTCCTATTTTTGTACCATTTTGCGCGGCCAAGCATGATGACACCAATACGTCACTTCTATCACCGGACAATACTAACAGCGCGCCGGGTTTAAGGATGGATACCATATTATGGATTTCGCGGGCACAAAAATGCACACTGCGCAGCCGTCTGTGTTGATAATCGCCCTCGTTTAATAACTGTGCATTCAGGTGTTTACAGACATCTAGAACACGCGGAGCGATAAGCTCAAAGCTCCAAGGTATTGTGCCCAGTAAAGCAAAAGACTTTGAGAAGATAGGTAAGTTGTATAACTTATTGACAACACCAGTCGTTTGACTAGTGTCATGATTTTCGATTAATTCGCTGCTTAGACGTCCTTTGTCATCAATGGGGGCATTGACCTTATTAAAAATACAACCGATGACTTTTTTACTTTTGTGACCACCATAACTGTTAGCCATAATTTCTAGCTTGTCGTTAAGTTGATTCAACAGCAAACTTCTAGGGGCACTGACTAACACAATCTGTGCATCTAAGGCATTGCAAATTTCCCTATTCAAACGCACAGCATAAGGATGGTTTTGGGTGGAAACTAAACCTTCTATAATAGTGATATCTTCTTTATCAGCGTGTTCCTCGAACAGTGCAATGATGTCTTCTAATAAAATATCAATTTTGTCTTGACTGATCATCTCTTCAACATATGAGACTGAAAAAGGTTTAGCTGGTTTTAATAATCCAACCTTAGTTGCAATGGTAGTCGACTTTTCAGGCTCATTGTTTCCTTGTCTTGGTTGGCCGACAGGTTTGAAAAAATTAACTTTTAGGCCTTGCTGCTGCATCACTCTCACCAACCCAAGGCTAACGCTGGTTAAACCCACATTTGTACTTACCGGTATCAACATTATTCGACGTGGCATAGTGATCCCTTATTGAGCGTACTTTATGGTGTCTTTAGCAATCACCCATTCTTCATTGGTGGCAATGGCAAAGATGGGTTTTGAATGAGTATGGCTAATAAGGCCAGATTGGCCAAAACGCATTTGTAGATTTTTATCTGGATCAAGCTGTAACCCCAGATGTGTTAGCTGATTAATGGTGTTTTCCCTGACGTAGGCAGAGTTTTCTCCAATACCACCGGTAAAAACTAAAGCATCTAATGGCCCTACAACCGCTATATACGCGCCAATATATTTGACTAGTCGATAAATAAACATATCGAGTGCCAGCTGAGCTTGTTGGTTACCATCGTTGGCTTGCTGTTCAATAATTCTACAATCATTGCTCAGTTCTGAGATACCCAGTAACCCAGACTTCTTATTCAATAACTCGCTTACTTCAGATACCGAATAGCCTAGTTGCTCTATCAAGTAAGTAGGCAAACTGGGGTCAATATCACCGCAGCGTGTTCCCATCACTAAACCCTCTAAAGGAGTGAAACCTAAGCTGGTGTCAATTGCTTTGCCTTTCCTGACCGCTGCTATGCTGCATCCATTACCAAGGTGTGCCGTGATTAAGTTACAAGCTGATAACTCTTTTTTAAGGGCATTTGCCGCCTCATGTGCCACAAAGTAATGGCTTGTGCCATGAAAACCATAGCGCCTAATATTATGTTGTTGGTAAAGTTCATAGGGCAGGGCATACAAGTAAGCATGCTTAGGCATGGTTTGAAAAAAGGCCGTATCAAATACTGCGACATGAGGTAAATGAGGATATGAAGTTTGCGCGCTGTTTATACCAGCCAAGTTTGCTGGATTATGTAATGGTGCCATAAGCGAAGTTTGCTGTATGGCTTGCTTGACCTGATCGTTAATTAAGCTTGAATGGGTGAACGTTTCGCCGCCGTGCACAACTCTATGTCCTACCGCCACAATTTTTTGGCTTAAGTGTTTGAACTGTTTCAGCTTTTTAGCTATTACCACTAATGCTTGTTGATGGTCAGTATTGACTGGTAATTTAACATCATGCTCTTTGTGTTGGTAACTAAAAACTAGCCTGCTAGAGGCAGTGCAAAGGTTTTCTGCCAATCCATGTAAGGGAGCTGTTCCTGTTTTGGCTTCTATAATTGCAAACTTAATAGAGGAGCTTCCACAATTAAGAACGAGAACGTATTGATCCATAAGTAAAAATCCTTTTTATCAACCACAACAAAACATTATTAGTATTGTTATGAGAAATCTTTGGGTATCGATAGTTGATTTTATATAACATTAGGGCGATAGCTAATGCGTGACTTAGCCGCTAGAATAGACTCTGAGCTTTATGGTGGAGTACCCGAGTTGGCACAAACTATCACAGCAATGGTGAAAGACGGTCAGCAGTATATGGAGACGTGGCCTATGCAATCGACAGTTGTATGGCATGTTTCCTGAGTGCCGGGTTATATCAGCGACCAAGTTTTCGATAAAAGTGATGCCAGCCCTGGCCGTTTTAACCGTTGCAGCATTAATTAATTTGCAAGGCGTTGAACGAGTTGCCTCAAGCATTAGCCATAGGTGCGTTCTTTTTATCCTCTACCTATGCAAGGATTGATGTGGTTAGGGTACATCGCTCAAATCAAAACCTGCCACCAGCCTTAAAAAGTTGGTATTTAGACATTCACCATAAAATGCAAATGCAGGGTTGTGCGCTTAGGCATCTGCGAAACAGCCAAGCCAGAAGTATAAAGAGCTTGGCGAGACTATTGAGGACAGCGTTTGAAGAATTAGACAAGGCGTTTACTAAACGTTGGTTTTAAACCCTACACGCATAAACAGGGAGTAAGGTGTATGCAAAGGCTTTTTATTGGAATACAAGGTAAAGCCGTTTGTTTAGACAAAGCAACAGGCGATATTCTTTGGTCGACTAAGTTAAAGTCATCTAGTAGCGTGACGAATGTCTATTATGAAGAAAATCAGGTTTTTGCTTATTCTGGCGGGCACTTGTTTTGCTTAAACGCCGGAACTGGTGAAATCATGTGGGAAAACGGTTTAAGTGGTTACGGTTTTGGTGCATGTATCATTGCCAGTGAAAGTCAAAGCTCGGCAGCCGCAATTTCCAACCAAGTCGCTTCTCAACAAGCTGCAGCGTCAAGCACAATAGTAGCCACAACAAGCTCAGGTTCCTCAGGAAGTGGCGACTAGCCAAAAGTCAAAGGCATAGCTCGGTTCTTAGGGGGCTTTTACAATTTTCTGCAAATATAGGCTTGTACTCGCCCTACACCACTTTATTGTGTCTTCTTATACTTAATTCTATTGGCCCACATTCACAGCGATACTTGAAGCATTTGCCTTGTACTTTAGCTGACATCCATCTGATGATAGGTTTGCCCTTTTACCTCAAATAGATTCAAGCATTAGGCCCTGCCACTCTTTGCCGTGGGGGCGAACTTTTCCAAAAAGTGTATATAGCCAATAAATGGCAAACTTCATGGGGCACAACCACCTCCATAGAATGCGTCCAGATTGTCAGACAGCAGAACAGGATTAAAACGTAACTCGTTAATTTGTAGCCGAGCACAACCCGCAATTTTGCCCCTTTGGTTAAAGCTTATTTTGGGCAATCCAGAAGTTCTGCTCAAAGTGATGAACAGAGGCATGGACTAATACATTGTTCAACTTTTTGAATGACTAATTGTTGGGGATGCAATGACAAAAAATGGTCTGCATCTAGGGTGAGTAACTGACAATGGGAGTCATTTTAACCAATAATTCAAGTTAAAGCCAATCCTTTTGAGTACTCTCAATGCAAGACCCATTACAGCAACGCCGATCATTAGACTTTCGTTTTTTAGCCGAGCCTACCGATGTTAATTTTGGCGGTAAAGTACATGGTGGTATTGTGATGAAATGGATGGATCAGGGGCCCGGTTATGCCTGTGCCGCTCAATGGAGTGCACATTATTGCGTGACGGTATCTATTGGTGGTATTCGATTTATTCGACCGATTTTAGTAGGCCAGATGGTTACCTTGACAGCGCAAATTGTGTAGACCGGTAAAACAAGCATGCATATTTATATTCGGATTGTGGCGGGTGATCCAAAACAAGGTAGACATGGTTGAAACTGGACACTGTATTATTCAGCTGTTGAGGCCAGTGATGAAGCAGGCTACCCGGTCGAAGTACCCACTTGGTTGCCTCAATCAAAGTTAGATTTTGCGTTAGAAAAATATGCTATTCAGGCTAAGGAGTCAGCGCAAAGTTTAGATAAGGAGTTATTAGTGGCTTTGAGTGAAGATGAGTAGTTAATTTGTAGTTTCTTACTACCGTTATGCTGAGGGTTTCTTTGGCGATACAAGCTTATTATCTATGCTTAATATACCCTCTTTAATGGTAATACTTCCAGACCAAATTGAACCATAATGTTGTCCATCTAGGTATAAGTCTTTTTGGTATTTACCTATGATTTCCAGTTTATGCGGATTCGAATTTGTACCAAAAATAACAGTATGTCTTAATGGGGAAGGTGAGCTTTTACCGACTGTCGATATATGCATTAAGTCTGATGAATAAGCTTCGATAATGGTAATAGACAAACCTGGGTGAGTGACATCATATTCTACCCATTTTTCCTCTACTATCCTTCCATCATTAGCTCCAGTTACACCTAATAATGTTGTACAGCTATTTAACAATAGAGCAACGCTGAGAATAACGGGTTTAGACCAATGCTTCATTAACATTCCTCGATTATTTAATTTTTACTAGAAAACCCAACGTCCTTTTTAAGCTTTCTAGCAAAATCTCATTTGTAGTAAATTAAAGTATTTTATTAATCTTGCGCAACGTTTCTTAGCAATGAATAAATATCTATGACTAGAATTCGCAAGCCAAGCAGTAAGCATACACACCTTTAGGGTCGATTCAGTTTAGCTACAGCTTCAATGTCCGCGGTTAATTCTTTAACACAGGCTTCAGAATAGTACTGGATTTTTCCACTTCGAAAGCGCCATCAAAAGACACAGCAGACGCTTTGGAACAACTCTTTCCAGAACAGCTCACTTTTAGACAAGCTTCTTTGGATGTAAAGGGTATCGTAGGTTTCCAGGCTAGCTAATTCAGCAGCCGCTTTCACCCCGTCCTCTAGGTAACCTAGTTCATCTACTAGGCCTAACTCTAGGGCCGTATCTCCAATCCACACACGTCCTTGGGCAATGTTGGTCGACTTGGTCTTTGCTCATCTCGCGCTTATCAGCCACCAGTGAGATGAATTGGTCGTAGCCGTGTTCGATGCCTCTTTGCATGATGGCGGCGACTTTAGGGTCCAGGGTTTTAGTGATGCCCATGCCAGCAAATTCGGTGGTACCGACGCCGTCCGAATGGACACCTAAATAATCCAGGGTGTTTTCAAAGGATCAAGAACATGCCGAATATACCAATTGAACCGGTGATAGTACTAGGTGCCGCAAGTGATTTTGTCTGCGCCGGCAGAAATCCAATAACCGCCAGAAGCCGCATAGGTACTCATAACAGCCACCACAGGTTTGCCGACAGCTTGTAAGTTTTCCACTTCTTGACGAATGATTTCTGAAGCAAAGGCACTGCCACCAGGTGAGTCCACATACAATAGCGACTACCGACTTAACGGTATCGTCGTATCTAGCTTTGCGAAGTAGCTCAGCCGTACTGTCGCCGCCGATTTGGCCAGGTTTTTTGGTACCGTTTAAAATAGTGCCTTTGGCTACGACTATACGGCGACCTGTATCGATATTGTTGGGCATGTTTGGTAGTGTCGGGTTGATAATTTTCAGGTAGCTTTTGTAGCTGATGGCGTTGAATCCCATGCCACTTTTATTTTTACCTACTACTGCCACAATTTCTTGCAGAGCTTGCTCCCGTGTTTTGAGTGCATCAACCCAACCAAAATCCAATGCATATTTTGCAAAGTCTCCGCCTACCTGTTCAAATTTTTGTAAGAATATATCTAATTTTTCATCAAAATCATTAACATCTAAACCGCGCGCTTGTGCAACACTTTCTTTGTATTGCGTCCACATCGCTGTTAACCAGGCTTTGTTTGCTTCTTTTGCCGCGTCAGACATATCATCACGAATAAATGGCTCAACTGCTGACTTATATGTGCCCACCTTGAAAACGTGTGTTTCTGCTTTAAGTTTTTCAATAGCAGATTTGAAATACATGCCAAAACGTCCATAACCTTCAAACATCATAAAACCCATAGGGTTGAGATAAAGGTGATCAGCACGACTTGCAATATAATATTGGTTTTGGCTGTAGTAATCGCCAATAGCATAGATGGGTTTTTCGCTCTCTTTAAAGTTTTCTAATGCCATCGCAATTTGTTCTAGCTTATCCAACCCAGCTGTACCTAGACCTTGCAAGTCTAAAACTAAGGCTTTTATACGACGATCTTGTTTTGCATTTTCTATAGTCAGCAATACATCTTGCAGCAATATTTCTGGATTATCATCCTCTTGCTCAAAGGCTTCTTCCAGAAACTCGTTGAATGGATCAACCGCTTCCTTCTCTATAACCAAGTTACCGACTAACTTTAATACCAGAGCAGAATTGGCGGGTACTATGACTTTATTATCATCCTTTAAAAAAACCGAAATCAGACCTAAAAATACAATAATAAAAATGACGTTGAAAAATAACTTTCGACTAAAGTTTAGTGTGGTCCATAGACCAACAAACAACGACTTCGTCCAACTTTTTCCTGAAGACATAATAGATAAACACACAAATAAAGAATTTATGCTGCATCCTATCTAAAAACTGCTGTGCTGAACATTTTCAAATGTAATTTTTTGTAACTTTCTCATCTATGAACAATTTTTTTGAGATAGACTAACTAATATGATTAAAATTAAGCCATTTTAGATATGAAAATACACCCTCACTATCCATATTTATTCGAAAGTCTTGATCTGGGTTTTACCCAGTTGCCTAATCGTGTGCTGATGGGATCAATGCATCTTGGTTTAGAAGAAGAAAAAAAATGGCCTCGAGAAACTAGCTGCGTTTTATGCAGAACGAGCCGCTGGCGGGGTAGGACTCATTGTCACTGGTGGTGTGAGTCCTAATCGACAAGGGTGGTTATTGCCTTTCGCTGCCCGTATGAGTAATAAAAAGCATGCCAAAGAACATCAGGTTATTACAGAAGCGGTGCATCAACACCAAGGTAAAATTTGCCTGCAGATATTACATGCTGGGCGTTATGGCTATCATCCTTTTGTGGTTGCGCCTTCGGCAATCAAATCGCCCATTAATCCTTTTAAACCAAAAGCTATTTCAAAAAGAGGCATTGTCAGCACCATTAACGATTATGCCAATTGTGCTGCCTTGGCCAAACAAGCGGGATACGATGGTGTGGAAATCATGGGCTCGGAAGGGTATTTTATTAATCAATTTATATGTCCTCGAACTAATCAGCGGGATGATGAATGGGGTGGTAGTTTTGAAAATCGCTCGCGAATTGCGGTTGAAATAGTCAATGCCGTAAGGCAAAAAGTTGGTACCGATTTTATTATTATCTTTCGTTTATCCATGTTGGACTTAGTGGAGGGCGGCAGCAATTGGGATGAAGTTGTGGCTCTAGGGAAACTGATTGAGCAGTCTGGCGCTACACTGATTAATACCGGTATTGGTTGGCATGAAACGAGGGTGCCCACTATTGGCACTATGGTACCAAGAGGCGCATTTACTTGGGTAACTGAGCGTATGAAAGCTGAGCTAACGGTGCCTTTAATTGCAACGAATAGGATCAATACTCCAGAAATTGCTGAAAAGATATTAGCCACTGGTCAAGCTGATATGGTCTCTATGGCTAGGCCTTTTCTGGCAGATGAAAATTTTGTACGCAAAGCACATCAAGGTAGAAGCAACGAAATCAATACGTGTATCGCTTGTAACCAAGCGTGTTTGGACCATGGTTTTGAACGCAAACGTGCCAGTTGTTTAGTTAATCCGCGAGCCGGTTACGAAACAGAATTAAATTTCCCCCTTACCACTCACAAGAAAAAAATAGCGGTAGTGGGTGCAGGGCCGGCTGGTCTAGCCTTCAGTTGTTATGCGGCTGAGCGTGGTCATGAAGTACATTTGTTCGAAAAAAGTACCGAGGTTGGCGGCCAATTTAACTATGCTAAACGTATTCCTGGCAAAGAAGAATTTTATGAAACCATACGTTACTTCAAAAAGAGATTAGACGTCACAGGTGTGCATCTCCATCTCGAAAGTCAGCAGAGTGTTGAGTCTTTAGCTGATGCTCATTTTGAACAGGTGGTGCTTGCCACGGGTATCAAACCAAGAAATGTTAATATTGAAGGTATACAACACTCCAAAGTCATGAATTATCTGGATGTGCTTAGAGATAACAAACCGGTAGGTAAAAAGGTAGCGATTATAGGTGCTGGGGGTATTGGTTTTGATGTCGCTGAATTTTTGGTAGAAGCACACTCTTTAACGACTGAGCCTGAACAATGGCTAAAAAATTGGGGAGTCGATAAAGAGTACAAGCAAGCTGGTGGATTAACTGAAGCAACCATTGGGGAGCCTGCTAGAGATATATTTTTACTGCAGCGAAAAACGACTAAAGTCGGTAAAGGGCTAGGTAAGACTACAGGTTGGATCCACAGGTCAGCATTACAAAGGAAACAGGTGCAGATGATGGCAGGTGTTGATTATGTCAAAATTGACGAACAAGGTTTACATATTCAAGTGAACAACAAACCACAAATATTGGAAGTGGATAATGTGATTTTATGTGCAGGTCAAGAACCCCTAAGAGAGTTACAACAAGGGTTAAAGAATAGAGGCATCACAACTCATCTTATCGGCGGCGCTGACATTGCATCAGAACTCGACGCAAAAAGGGCCATCAGGCAAGGCGCTGAATTAGCTGCGAGCATATAAGTTGTGGTAAGAACAGAGAATAAAAAGGTGCAGGCTTTATCTATTCTCTGTTGGCTGATTACATTCTAATGCGCAAAGTATATATGAATGAGCAAAATGTTGATGTCATGTTTTTAACCAATCGACTGTTCAAGGTCTTAACGGTTTTTTTATGACGTGGTTTGTTTTGGTTTAAGCCCCGGGAAATACCGGTGGCTTAGGCAGGATAGTGCCCCCATAATGCATCGAGCACCTCAAATTCTGTTCTACTGATTATCTTTTTTATTTGCGTTTTATCGGATTTATAAGATACACAATGCCTAAATTCTTGCAGAATCAGATATTTAATCAATAAAGATAAAATTATTCCGACATTTTGTAATTAAGCTGTTAGAATATGCTCTGGATTCAATATCCTGCTGCGCAATGGTGATAACGCAACAGGAATTAAACTATTTCACTACAAGAAGAGAGTTCAAAATGAGTAAAGGTACAGTAAAGTGGTTCAATGCAGATAAAGGTTTCGGTTTTATAGCTCCAGAAGACGGAAGCAAAGATTTATTTGTTCACCATTCAGAAATTCAAGCTGGTGGCGGTTACGCTACTTTGACTGACGGCCAAGCTGTTGAGTTCGAAGTTGGCGAAGGTCAAAAAGGCCCATGCGCCAATAAAGTAGTTCCTTTATAAAAAGAACCACTTTTAAACTAGCAATTTAGGCTCGTATTTTGAGCCGGATCTTAACAAGAAGTTTGTTAAGATCTTTGCTAGATAGTTTTTTTTAATCCCTACTATCAAAATTTCTTAATTTTTTTAAACCATTAAATTTCTCCAAGCTTATCCTGTTTTTACGTTTCAAATTCCATATTTTTTATAAACTTACTTTTTGAATATCTGTAATATCATATTAATCTGTATGCTTTGGGTTAATAGTTTCGTGACTTTGTAATACTCCCGTACTCATTGCTTGAGAAAAAGTCACAGGAATTAAGCCTATTGAAGTGGTCTAGCTATTTCTCATTATTGGTTTTCCTATTCTAGTAACAGTGAATGTGGCTAAGATAAACAATCCATACCTAGTATGGTATAGACGCTGGTTAGAATAGAATAAAAAAGAATAGAAAAGTACTGTGATGACATATTTGCAATAATGTCAGGTCAGTTTGATAGCCAATCTGTGACTATTTTTGTGAAATGGTTTCAGTTGAATTTTTGCTGTTGAAGCTCAATTGCTGCAGCGCTAACTTTGAGTATACTGCCCTGATCATACCAATCACCTAATACTACTCTTTGAGCCGACTGGTTGTTAATTTCTAATGGGTGTATGGCAGGTCTATGGGTATGTCCATGGATCAATGTTTTTACTGCAAATTTTTGCATGCAGGCTATGACTTCTTTTGATGTGACATCCATAATTTCAGCGCTAAGTTTAGATTGCTTCTGTTTGCTGGTAGCACGCCCTTTTCTAGCAAGCTTTCGGCGTGTTGATAATGGAAGGCTCAACATGATTTTTGGCCACCACCAACTGCGTGCTTTTTTACGAAAAGCTTGGTATTCAGTGTCTTTGGTGCAAAGTTCATCACCATGCATAATAAGCGTTGGCTCACCGTATAAATCTATGACCACTTGTTCTGGTAATATTTTGAATCCTGCTTGTTTAGCAAATCGCTGACGGATTAAAAAGTCTCGATTGCCATGAATAAAATAGATTGGTACCCCTGATTGTCGCAAAGTGTTAAATGCCTTAGCGATGCTCAGAGTAAAACTGTTTTGATCGTCGTCGCCAATCCATACCTCAAACAAATCGCCTAGCACATATAAAGCATCAGCCTGAGGTGCTTGTTCAGATAAAAATTGAAATAAACATTGGTTAATGTCGTCTCTGTCAGCAGATAAATGTAGATCGGAAATAAAGTAAGTAAAAGGGATCATGTAATGGGACAGAATATTGGTTATTTATATGAAGCGTCAAGAGAGTCAAATAACTTGTATAGATTCAACTCTCTTGCCTTTAGCATATTATTCGACTATTTCAGCCTTTTGAATAATAACATCTTCCACGGGTACATCTTGATGGTAGCCAGAGTTACCGGTCGCTACCGCTCTAATTTTTTCAACTACGTTCATGCCATCAGATACCTCTGCAAATACGCAATAGCCCCATCCATCTGTGCTTTCACTACGGAAGTTTAAAAAACTGTTGTCGCCAACATTGATAAAAAACTGTGCGGTAGCTGAATGAGGTTCGTTAGTGCGGGCCATAGCGACTGTGCCTAGGCTATTGACTAATCCATTATTAGCTTCGTTTTGGATCGTTGCTTTACTTTCTTTTTGATCCATACCTGGTTCAAATCCGCCGCCTTGTATCATAAAACCATCAATCACCCGATGAAAAATGGTGTTGTCGTAAAAACCTTCTTTCACATAATCCAAAAAGTTGGCAACAGTAATAGGGGCTTTGTCTGCAAACAAAGTCAGGGTGATAACGCCATAATTCGTATGGATTTTAACCATGAAATAGATCCTTAATTTAGCAATATAAAAGTAGCCAGTCCATTCTAGCCTAAAACTTAAGTTTTTTTAAGGCTTTAAGAGCGATTGGCAGATGCAGCACAAGTTTCTCAGTGATAGAATCGCGTATTTTAAATAGACTATCTTAATATTTACCCCAGAGGATTTTGATTCAATGTTATATATATACAACACTTTAACCCGTCAGAAAGAGCAATTTAAACCATTGCAAGCAGGTAAGGTGGGGTTGTATGTATGCGGCATTACAGTATATGACGTATGCCATGTTGGACACGCCCGTACTTATTTGAGTTTTGATTTGATGGTGCGTTATATGCGCTCTCGTGGGCTTGAAGTGAACTATGTTCGTAACATTACAGATGTAGACGATAAAATTATCTCAAGAGCAAACGAGCAAGGTTTGACTGCTGAAGAGTTTACTGAGAATACTATCGCGCGAATGCATGAAGATTTCGCGGCGATAGGTTTGCTTGAGCCAGATGTTGAACCACGGGTGACTACCCACATCCCTGAAATTATTAATGTTATTCAGATCCTTATTGATAAAGATTATGCCTATCAAGCTCCTAGTGGTGATGTGTTGTTTGAAGTTAGTCAATATGCCAACTATGGAAAGTTGGGACGACAAGACTTAGAACAGCTTAACTCTGGAGCGCGTGTTGAAGTGGCAGCCGAAAAACGCGACCCATTAGACTTTGTACTTTGGAAGTCAGTAAAACCAGGTGAGCCTTTTTGGTCGTCACCTTGGGGAAATGGTCGTCCAGGTTGGCATATTGAGTGTTCTGCGATGAATCATAAACACTTAGGCAAGCATTTTGATATTCATGGTGGTGGTTCTGATTTGATCTTTCCTCACCATGAAAACGAAGTGGCCCAATCCTGCTGTGCGTTCGATACACCTTATGTGAATTATTGGATGCACACCGGTATGGTGCAAGTGAACCAAGAAAAAATGTCCAAGTCACTAGGTAACTTTTTTACCTTACGTGATGTCTTGGAAGTATATGATGCCGAAACCGTGCGTTATTTTTTAATGTCTGCGCAGTATCGTAGCCAATTAAGTTATTCAGATAGTTTTATCCAGCAAGCTCGCGCTTCATTAGAACGTTTGTATACCGCTTTACGTGATGTTACGCCCAATATGAATGTGAATATTGCCATGGGTGATTATCAATTCCGCTTTAATCACGCTATGGATGATGACTTTAATACGCCTGAGGCTTTCGCTGTATTGTTCGACTTAGCCAAAGAAATCAATAAGTCTGATGAACAACGAGCTGCTGATTTAGCTGGTGTGATGATAAAGCTGGCAGATATCTTAGGTATTTTACAGCAATCACCCAATGATTTTTTGCAAGGTTCTGCGAGTGGGGAACAAGGTGACGTTTCTGAAATTGAATCATTAATCAAAGCACGAAACGATGCACGTGCTAGCAAAAATTGGGCTGCGGCTGATGCTGCAAGAGATGCGCTAAACGCATTAAATGTAGTGCTTGAGGACTCAGCCACTGGCACAACTTGGAGACGCGGTTAAATATTAAAATCATGCCCCTATGCCCCTATGGTCTTAGGGGCATACTTGATGTGTGGTTTTGCCATTTCATGTCTTCACGTTATCGTAGAGCGAAAAAATTAGGCTGTAAAGTCTACGAAACCAAATAGTAATAAAAAAACAAGAGACATGCAGAAAATCAAGAAAAGGCTATAACAGACAATATTCATCACCTTAGCAGATTGTTTAGTGAGTGACAGCCTATAACCAGCGTCTAACCTTCTTTTTATAGTGCAGATACTCTTCACCAAAAATTCTCTCGATAATGCGTTCTTCAGGTTTGATTTGAAATTGTGTGATGTAAAAGTTAAAAAAGGCTGCGGCGATAAAGCCATAGTAATTACCAAGTTTAAAAATCACAGCAATTATAATCAGTTGCATACCCAGATACATGGGGTTTCTAGTGACACGGAAGATACCGCCCGACACCAAATAACTGGCTTTATCGGGTGTGGCGGGGCTAATAGTGGTCTTGGCTTTTCGAAACTCCCAAATGCCTGCTAAAGCTACCAAAACGCCTGAGGCTCCAATATACCAGTGAAGGCCAAACCATATGGATGGTATGGCCAGTATTGGTAAGAAGTGAGTCAACCCATAAGCCAGGCCAAGACAGAATAACAACACTATGGGAGGGTAGATTTTCAGCTCAAGCGCTTTCAATTGCTGGATATTTCCTGTTTAGGATATTTGCCGACAAATGAATATTTCCAACGCTGCTGCGACACATGGTGTTTAACCAACTCTAAACACTCGTTTACTATCAATAACACTTCTTGGTCGAGCATATGATCTTCACTAGAAAAACGGCCAATCCCATGTTCAACAAAATCATCAATTTTTTCTGGGGTGATGTCTTTCATTAAGTTAATAATCGATTGTGTGACGATGTCGGTTACCGACTGCTCTAAGGTTTTTTCTATAGTGCTACCCAATATAGGTACCAATTTTAAGGTGGATACTTGTGAGTTACCCCGTACCGCTTTACCAACACTTTTTTGAACATGGCTGCGAACAGATTCACCATGATCATTATGTTCAATTGACTCGCCAATATGCACCATGACCGACGATAACCACTGAGTTAAAATGGGTAAACGACTGGCAAGGACTTGTTGGCTGATATCTTCAATTAAAGGAGAACCTGCAGCGATATCTTTTTGCGCATCAGATAACACCTTAACCACTATTCGATCACTGAGCTCTTCAACCAACACATCGTAATAAAAAATGATAAATCGATACACTGCTGTATTGCGTAAATCAATAATTTGATATTTTTGGAGTCGGTAAAAAATAGAAAAAATGCGCAAAAAGCGGAATATTCTTGCGCCGCCCAAAGGAATGCAACCGATTAAATCGTACCAATGAATAAAGGGGAAAAAGTACCAGCGAACATAGGTCTTACGAACTACTGATGCTACCCAACGCACACAAAACTCAGTCAGAAAAATAGCCACAAAGGCTAAGTCATAAAGAACAAAGTTTTCATGAATTGGCGTATAACCTGTGACTAGGTCTGTCGACATGGATGTTAAGATGGACTTAAATGCTTGGGTAGCGAATAGTCCGTCAAACAATAGCCAAATTAAGTTGATGATGAGTAAAGCAAGCATCAATAAGTCGACTATTATCCAAGGTCCCTCATGACTAGATTTAAGTCTGGGGTAACTAAAGTTAAGCATTAATTAAACAGCCATCCTGTATATTAAGTGCGTGTTACATCGACAAAAATTTTCAATTTTTGCCCAGGCTGTAAGTATTTTTTAAGCTTTGCTTGATTCCATTTTTGTAAATCACTTATTTTGATGTTGAATTTTCCAGCAATACGGGCAAGGGAATCTCCATTGCGGACTGTGTAAGTCAGTGTGCGCATCACTGCATCCTTACGTTGTCCATTGCTCACGTTATCGACCCACACGACGAGTGATTTACCTGGGCGCAGCATATCTTTTGGTGCCATGCCATTCCACTTTGCCAGTTGACGCAAATTGACTTTATATTCTCGGCTTATATCCCAAAATGTATCGCCACTTTTCACCATATGATTCAGTTTATAGACACCCCTTTTGATTGACTGAGTTTTGGCTAAGCGCTGTTCTTGAGACAATGAATAAGAATCTAAGGATTTTAGCGCAACGGGAATGATCAGATAATTACCAGCGATAATCATATTACTTTTTAACTCATTTACTTTGCTGATGATATCGGTATTGGTGTGATATTTGTCTGCTAGCTTTAATAGGCTATCACCACTTTTGACTTTATGCCTGACCCAATTTAGTCGCTCTGAACTATCTGTTTTTGCCAGTTCAGTAGAGAATTTTTCGACCTTATCTATGGGTAATAACAAGGTATGTGGTCCATTAGGATCCGTGGCCCAGCGATTATAACCGGGGTTAAGTGCGTGCAACTGTTTCACTGTGAGCCCGGCCATTTCAGCTGCTAAGGCTAAATCGATTTGTGAGCCAATGGTGGCTTTTTGCGTAACCGGGATGTTGTTAATCTCAGGCCAGTCAAAATCATACTGTTCACTGTTATTTAAAATATCGGCAAGGGCAAGGAGTTTAGGTACATATGCACGGGTTTCTCTGGGTAAATCTAAGTTCCAAAAATCGGTCTCTTTACCCATTTTTTTGTTTTTTCTAATTGATCTTCGCACCCGCCCTTCACCGCTGTTGTATGCGGCTAATGCATGTAACCAATTCCCATCAAACATGTTAACTAAGTAATTTAAATAATCGATGGCGCCTTGGGTCGATGCCATTACGTCGCGGCGGCCGTCGTACCACCATGTTTGTTTCATACCAAAACGTTTACCTGTGGACGGAATAAACTGCCACATGCCAGCTGCACGACCATGAGAATAAGCGAAGGGGTCAAAAGCACTCTCCACTATGGGTAACAGCACCAGCTCTAAAGGCATATTTTGCTGTTCCATTTTTTCGACTATTAAGTGCAAGAAAGGCTTGGCTCTCAAAGCAACACGCTTCATATAATCAGGGTGTTTAAGGTACCAGTTTCGCTGTGCTGCGATGCGTTTGTTATCTTCAAATTCAAACTTAAACTGAGTGCGGACCCTTTGCCATACGTCCTTAATTTCGATTTCAGCGCCAGCCTTAGCTATTTCCTCTGGTATCTCAACGGTCACTTCGACTGTCTCAACGGGATGCGTAATAGGTATAGTGCCTGATTCGGCAGACTCACAATCAAAATGGTCTTCTGCTTGCTTTTTAGATTGTTCACAGGAGACTAAAATTTGCACAGCAATTTGGTGCTCTTGTTCAAGTTGACTAGCTTGATCATCACTTTGTGTTGTGGCATTACAAGCAGACAAAATGCTAATTAGTGCCAAGGGTAGGAGAGTGTGTAAACGCAATGTGTTTCCTTTTTTATTAATTTCTATTTTAATTCGTTTTTATCTTATTAACAGGGGTGACATATAAACGTTGCCTTAAAACCTATTTTACCCATTAAAAATTATCTTTCCAACTTCTTAATGAAGCAAAAATTTCCTGTTCAGATGCTAACATTGCGCCCATATTTTGGCTTACATTTGCTACCAACTCTGCGCTATGACAACGTAAAAACGGATTCACATCCAGCTCACGCTGAATATTTGATGGCAGAGTTGGAGTATTTTCTGCTCGTTGTTGGTTCACCCAGCGTTTGTAATCAATCAATGCTTGATTATTGGGCTCCACGGCCTCAGCAAATGCAATGTTTGCCATAGTATATTCGTGAGTACAGTAGACAGCAGTATCAGCAGGAAGCGCTGTTAACTTGCTTAAAGATGCAAACATTTGCTGTGGCGTTCCCTCAAATAATCGACCACAACCAGCCGAGAACAAAGTATCCCCACAAAACAGACCGATATCACCATAATATGCAATATGATCTAAAGTATGGCCAGGCACTTCTAAAATAGAGAATTTCACGCCCAGTAGAGCCAGCTCGATATCATCACCTTGTGATAAACGAACTGTAATTTGTTTAATATTTTTATTTTGAGGACCGTAGACTGGAATATTTGGAAAGGCTGCTAATAGCGCGTCAATGCCACCGGTATGATCCCAATGATGATGAGTGATAATAATAGCTGAAAGGGTGAGTTGATTATCTTGGCAATAGGCTAAGACAGGTGCTGCATCGCCTGGATCAACAACAGAACACTGGGTTTTGTTGTGAAGACACCATATATAATTATCATTAAATGCCTTGATAGGGAAAACGCTTACAGACATATTGTGTCTCCTTCCATAAACAATAGTATTAACAGTTTCTTAATTTTAGAGTAACATAAATCAATGAGACCAGCGTTAATCAAAAACCACCCAAGCAAACCTCAGCTTTGGCAAGATTTGCCCTTAGGTGCAGAGCTTAAGTGTCTAATTGAAAAAGAAATCGCCGAAGTCAGTCGCAAGTTCTTTGGTTATCACTTAGTGCGTTTAGGACATTTAAGCAGTCAAATTGAACTCGCTTCGTGCCCAATAAAACATCAAATTAATATTACATCCAATTCACAGGCTTATACTAGCTTAGTCGCAACCCCTGATGATTTACCTTTGAGTGAAAACAGTGTCGACGCATTTTTGTTAGCCCATGAATTAGATTTTTCCAAAGATCCCCATCAGATATTAAGAGAAGTGGATAGGGCAATTATGCCTAATGGCTATCTTGTTATTACGGGCTTTAACCCTCTTAGCCTATGTGGGTTATTTAAACACTTGCCCTTCAATCAAGACAACATATTGCACGAGGCGCGTTTTTTTAGCTGCGCTAGGGTAAAAGACTGGTTGCAACTATTAGGGTTTGAAATAGTTGATGTCAAACACTTATTATTTAACGAATTGTTTTTACAACGAAAACTTAAAGCATCCTCAAAGTGGAGTCAATGGTGTTACCAATACTTACCTTTATTGACCTCTATGTACGTGATAATTGCCAGAAAAAGAGAAATTCAATTGTCGATGATCACACTTAAATGGAAAGCCAAAACTAAATTTTCTACTGTGGGGGCCAGCGTCAGAAACGGGCTGATGCAAGTTGAAACTCCAAAGAAGTAATGATGAGTAATGTAACGTTTTCACCCTTATTTACAATCAGTTTACTCAGCACTGACTTAACAGATTGGTTGATTTAGTCACCCCTTAAATCCGAAGATTGCCTGTTGATGAGCATGTTAAAAAAAACGTGGAGTCGCTATATTTTTTGTTATTTCAACCCGGTGATGATGTTTGCTTTTGGCGCAATTGTAAACAATTCAGAGCGTCGCAAATTGTCCCAATAATTACAGTAATAACTTCGATGTCGTTCTCTGTAAATTTCTAAAACTACCACGTAACTATTTTGCCTGTTAATTTTAACTATGCTCAGCGTTATTTTAATTATCTAGCAGATAAAGTCGAATGCAGGGCATTTCTATAAGCTTCAAAAGCAGGTATGGTCGAGGTAATAATTGACGCGAAAAGTATGATCCCAATTGCCATCAATGCTTCCATAGACAACAAGTTAGCACTGAGAAAAAGGCCATACTCAGACGCCAACCAATCACCAAGTAAGGTTAATGTTAGGCTAATGGTCATCACCGATGCAATGATAGCGACACTCACCAACATCAATGCTTCAATCAGTACCAAAGAAAAAATCAGGCTGGGTCCTGCACCCAAAACTCGTAATACTGCGATTTCTGATTTTCTCTGATCCATGGACGCCAGCAACATAGTAGACAAGCCGAACAAAGAGGCGAATAGCACCAAAATGCTAATCACGCGCAGTAAGATTTCAAAATTTGCCATCATGCTCCATAGTTCTGACATGGCAACTCCTGGTAAGATAGCCATCAACCGATCGTCTGGAAAACTGTTAATATTTCGCTGCAAGGTAAAAGTAGCGAACTTAGATTTTAAACCTAACATCACCGCGGTTACATTGTTTGGGCTCAAGTCAACGGCATCTTCATCGTTGATGAGTTGCCTGAGTTTAGCCGGAGATAAATGAATCGCTTCAATCGCTTCTAAGGTAATGTGTAATGATTTATCAACGGGGGTGCCTGTAGGTTTAAGTATGCCACTGACTACAAAAGGCGTCTCATCATGATGCTTAAAGCTGACGGAACCCACACCATGAGCGACCACTATTTCGTCACCCACTTGGTAGTTGTGTTCCTTCGCCACGTCAATGCCTATCACTACCTCAAAAAGACTAGAAAAAGCCTGTCCCTGTACAAATTCTAGCGGTTGTTTTTTGCCATATCTAAAGTGAGTAAAGTAATCTTGGGTAGTGCCAATCACTCTAAAACCATGATGTGAATCACCTAATGATATTGGGATAGCCCACTCTACCTGTTGATTGTTTCGCAGAACTTGAAAGCTTTTATAATTGATATTGTTAGTGGGACTGCCCATTCTAAATACGGAGTAAAGCAACAAATTAAGCTGCCCACTAGGCGCCCCTACTATTAAATCAACACCGGATACAGTGCGACTAAAACTCTCTTTTGCTTGTTGTCTTATGTGCTCCACACCAAGCAACACACTGATGCTGATCAGAAGACTGAAAAAAGTCAGTAAAATAGATTTACGTCTATTTTTAAGGCTACTTACTGCCAAAGACATCAACATACAGTTGACCCCTGTGACTGATTTAGTGAGTGAATATCAATACTGGACGAAAAATAATGCTTTAAGCTCATATCATGGCTAACAAAAAGAAGGGTGGTGAGCTTGTTATGGCAAATGTCTAGCAGGATACGCATAAAGGTATCTCTCGCTGCTGCGTCGAGTGCAGACGTTGGTTCATCCACAAGTAATAGTTCAGGTTGATTAATTAGAGCCCGGGCTATCGCAACTCTTTGTTGCTGCCCAACACTGAGTTGACTGGCCTGCTGCTGTAAAATACTCGTGGGTAGCTTTAACTCAGTGAGCAATTGCGTAGCTCGATGTTCAATATCGTTGGACTTTTTTGCAAAATACCCTGCTACCATGATGTTTTGTAACACGGTTAAATAAGGGATCAAATTAAACTGTTGAAAAACTACACCTATATGACAGGCTCTAAATTGATCTCGTTTACGGGCAGACAGGCCAGAAAAAGTTTGACCCAATAGTCTCACTTCCCCTGCTTGTGGTGTCAAAATACCTGCAATCAAATTCAAGAAAGTGGTTTTACCCGAACCCGATTCACCATGTAAAAACACATGACTGCCATGTTGTAATTGCCAGTTCTTAATTTTCAAATCGATCCTGCCTTTACCATAACCATGTTGCAGATTTTGAACTTCAATCGCCAATGGTTGAGATGCGGCTTTACCTGTCACATTCGTCGAATTTTCGTTTAACTGCATCTAGTTTTCATTTTTTCGCCAACTCGTAATAGATATGTTATAACATTATAAAAGTTTAATTAATATTGAGTGATTTACTTTGATTATGCAATCGTACATTGGCAAAGCTCTGCTGAGCTTTTTATTGGTTTTTTTGTTTGTATCATTAGTTCATGCCACTTTGCCAGAAAATGACGAGAACTTCCAAACAATTGAATGGGTAGCCTTAATCCCTGAAGACGATTTGGACGCGCTGCTTAATCCACCTGATTTTCTTAAGGATATCGCAGATGGGTCGGATCAAGATTCGGTGGATTTGTTGCAAAAAAACACGCAATTAGATGCCAAAGGTAAACGTTTCCAAAAAGCACTCGTGTCTACTAACGTGGTAAATGAGTATGATGGAAAGTCTATTCGTATTCCCGGTTTTATCGTACCGCTTGAAAGCGCGGGTGAAAGAATAGTGACGGAATTTTTTGTTGTCCCTTATTTTGGTGCATGTTTGCATATGCCACCCCCGCCACCTAACCAAATTATTCATGTTGTTGTAAATGAAGGAATTGAGCTAGAAAATTTATACGATCCGTTTTGGTTCGAAGGCCAATTGGCACTTAAAACCATCGAAACCGAAACTGGCGTGTCGGTCTATGCAATGATACTGCATCAAGTTATTCCATATCAAGAACCGTAATTAGAGAAGTTAAATGACGATTAAACAACACTTTTTTATCATAGCTAGTGTGTGCATTCCGGCCATGTTATTACCCGCATTCGCTTGTGATTTACATGGTTCTGGTGGCTATGGATTTAGCTCCTTTGGCCCGCGTTATTCTATGCTTCATCGTGATGATATGGATAGCAACCAACATACCAGTGCAATACTGAGTATCACTCACGACCGATTTTTATCTGTGCCTAATGGTTCGCCCTCAGTATTGGCAATCTCATATCAAGTCCCCAACTCATTTATAAATGTCAAGCTTCAGTTTAGTAGCGATAAAAATATCAATTTATTAGACGGTTCAGAAGTTGTGTTGACGAAACCCAGTGGTGTTTACAAGTTACACTTCGCTTCGCAAGAAACTGGCGAACAGCATATTAAAGTGCGCATTACTGCATTGAGTGAAGCAAACTCAGTTGACGAAGAACGCCATATTAGTGTGCACTCAATTTAATTAACTATCAGGTTGATACCCCATAGCGTATTTTGAATAAACCCCCATGGTGAAGTGCACCATTACTTCTCTGCAAAAAGTGTATTTTCCAAGATATCTACGATTTGGTTAAGTGCTGTCTGTTCTGTGGTGATCACCTCAAGTCGTGAGTCCATACTTTCATCCAGCTCATTACAACTGAGCACTTCATCGAACTTATTAAAGGTAAAAATACCTTTTTCGGTTATTATCACGGCCTTTAATCGATATACATTCAAGGTCGTTAGTTCATTCATTACTTGCCCAAAATCAAACACTTTGTCAGGGCGAAATGCCCAGCCACAGGAATAAAAGTTATCCTTATCATTACTGACTTTTACTTTGCCATGGTTTGACAACTCTTCTTCTATATCTAGTAATTTGGCACTGACGCCGTGCTCAACATGGTTAGTCTCAGGCAGCTTAAACTTTGTTTTAGAAGACAGTATGGATAACGCAATTTTGTTGTTATCCAAAACTGTCAGTGGTGTTGTGGCTAAATCTAATTGAGTAAGATATTCGGTTAGATTTCCCTGATCATGCCCCTCATAAAGGTCCGCTTTAGTCGCGACAATATGATCCGCAATTTCCAACTGTTCCCTAAAAATTTGATGTTGGCTATAACGTTCTTTTGTGACCAAGCGTGCATCAACTAGCGTCAGTGTGCTGTTGATAGAGAATGTATCTTGATAATGAGCTTGCTGTAAACTGGCCAACACTTCTTTTGGATGACCTAAGCCAGTCGGCTCGATGATCAGTCGATGGGGTTTGGCATAGGATACTAATTGATTTAGCGCGATTTGCATGGGCAAACCTGATGTACAACACATACAACCGCCGGGCACTTCTCGTACGTAAATATTATTTTCTGGACGGCCTTTAAAAAATGCACCATCAATGCCAATTTCACCAAACTCATTGACTAAAATGGCCCATCTTTCGTTGGCAGGTTTGAGTGTTAATAAATGTTGGATAAGCGTGGTTTTTCCTGCACCCAAAAAGCCCGTAATAATGTTAGTGGGAATGGGCAGTGTTTGTGAGGTCAGTTTTTCCATGGGGTTCCAATTAATTGATATATGCTTACAAGATTCTTTGGTATTGTTATATTATATCATATTGTTATTGTTCTGAGATCCATGATTAAGCCCGTTATTATTCTAATTATATTTTTGCTATGTGGTGTGTGGGCAGGGCAGCACTGGAGAACGCTTTTGTTTTATATCGAGCATATTGTTATTGATGAACCTCGACTTTATGATGCAAATGACGCTGCCACTTCCCATGGTTTTACTGCTGTACCGCCCATGACCATTGAATGGAGCGAGCTGTTACCCACAAAAGACAAACAAATGTTAAGTCGTTATCAGCAAAATTTGCCGACTGACTTAACCGAACAGGTGGTATTGTCTCTGCAAGCGACGACTGATCAAAACTATCAAGCGACGTTGAAGTCAACTAATATAGTTAAAAATTTTCTAAACAAAGCGATATCAATTTCAGGGTTTGTAGTGCCTATTGATGTACAGGGAAATAGAACCATGACCAGTTTTTTTTTGGTGCCTTATTTTGGGGCATGTATTCATTACCCTCCGCCACCGCCTAATCAACTGATTTATGTGACTATCCCTAATGGCATGCCAGCAACCGATTTTCAAATGCCATACACGATTTCAGGCGTTCTTAGACAAGACTTGTATGAGGACCCATTGGGTACCTCAGCATACAGCCTAGATTTATTGACGGTAGAAAAGTTTTATGAACAACCAGATAACTTCCGCATGCACTAATCTGACTCGATCTTAGGTCAACTAATAAACCTTTCCCATGGGCCTGTTATGGCAACAGTAGTCGTCGGGGAATATAAGTTAACAAACAAGGTACGTCCATCAGGCGAAAAACAGGCTCCGGCAGGTTCGGTTTGCAATCTTACGCGCGCGAAGTCATAGGTTTTTCCATCTGGCGTCACCCCTTTAATATGATTTTCTTTGTGATCAGTATATTGGTCTTCACTCACAATTAAGTGACCGTTAGGTGCTACGGTAACATTATCTGCAAAATTCATAGTTTGTGGATGTTCACTTTCAACAAACAAACTCAGTTTGCCAGGACGTTTGTTTTCACCTGGACTACCTTCGGCTAAAGAAGGCACGTAGCGCATAATTTGCCCCAATTTTTTTGCACCGTCATTAGTGCAACAAAAATATAATTCGTTATCACCCCAATGCATACCTTCGCCTCTTGCAAACAGCGCTGCTCCTAAATTAAAACCTCGCAAACGCAGGTCATCATTTGGGCTTTCAGGGTGTTCCAACTCAATCCATTCAACGGCCATTTCTTGGTTTAAGGGCATAGATTTTGAATGCCAGTTGCGTGTATCGAATTTAGGTTGTTGTGTTATCACTAATGCTTGCAAACGACCACCAGACTGTAAGTTAGCTTTTTGGTTTGGAATATAACGATAAATCAGGCTATCGTTTCTGTCTTCGGTCATATAAACAATGCCCGTTCGGGGATCAACACAAGCTGCTTCATGGTTAAATCTGCCCATCGCTTTAATAGGGATGGCATTGACCATCTTGGTGGCATTGGCAGGTACTTCAAACACATAACCATGATCTTTACTGATCATCTTGTCTGCTTTATCCACCGATTCTTCGCAGGTCATCCATGTTTCCCAGGGTGTAACACCACCAGAACAGTTACGGATCGTGCCAATTAGCGACATAAACTGCTGTTCAACACGTTTCGATTGCAGATTGTAAACAATGGAGCTGGTCCCGCCGGGCAACGGATAAGTATTCTCAAGGTTGTCATAGGCTAACTCAAGCATCATAGCTTGCTTGTCACCATGATGTTTTTTGATCAGTTTATTGGTCGTGATTTCGTGATTTCTGATTAAAACCACTCGTTTATCATCAAGATAAAAACAACCCATACCATCAGCACGATCAGGCACATTCAGGTCATCCTGCATGTTGTCTCCCAGACGCGAGATAACCTCATAACTAAAACCAGAGGGTAAGTCTAATAACGCATTAGGATCAGATATCAGTTTGCCGTATGCGCCATTTTGATCCATAGCAGTAGTTTGTAAGCGAGACTGTGAGGCCTGCAGATGTGATGCTAAGCCTCCAAACGCCATGGCCACTAAACCTTGATTAAATTGTCGTCTATTAATCATCACCTTCTCCTAGTCCAGATGCGTAGTTACCACGACCCATATGTGGGGTTAGGCAATAAAATGAATGTACGTGGTTGCTGCAACAACAAAATTGCGATATCGGCATTTTTTTGAGTCATACCTGGAAAGTCCTCAATATTATCGCCCACGTGCATCAATATTTGCTGTGTTTGCGACCATTCTTGTGTTCTTGGTGACTGTGGTTGGTGACTGTAACAAGGTGCATTACCCATCTCAATTTGTTGACGGCGCAAGTCTTTGTCATTGATCATAGTTTCGTCGTCAATAGCACGCACATCTGCTTCGGCTCTGCCTAACAAGCAGGTATTGACTTGGGTAAGTGGTAAACCCAAGGTACGTAAATTCTGCCAAGTGTATAACTCAGTATTTTTTTCTCGGTTGGTGATAAGTGCTAACTTGCCACCTTTATCCAATACCGCTTGAATGAAGGTAGTAGCGCCCGGAACCAAACCCGCCGAGGCTTGTTTTACCCAATATTCCCAGGTCTTGGAGATATAGCTAGCACCCGTTTTATCCAGCGACACCTGATAAGGGCTATTATCCAGAATGGTTTCGTCTACATCCATTACCACCACCCAGTTACCTTTTTGTGGAGATAGTTGTTCTAGTGTGCGGGTAGCTTGTTGATAAATCTCCCGAGTAAGGAATTGATATTCTTTACTGGTGGTTAACCATTTCACTGCTGGCGAAAGAGGCAAAGGCTGTGAACTAATCGACAGAGTGACCGCACAATGATCACTTAACATGCCGTCAACTTCCATATTGTCGAATTTGTGCGTTTGTGATTGAAGTGTAAGAGAAGATGACTGGAAGCCACCCGCCAAGATATGGTCGATAGGCGCCGGATAGTAAGGATGACAACCTATCAAATCAGCCGTGGTGTTAAACAGCTTAGAAGCACTGCCATTGGTATTAACAAGTAGCTCTCGGGTAAGCTGATTGTAAGGTGCACTTAAGCGATGGTTAAAGTCGCCAAGAATTATGTAAGGCTGTTGGTCGCGTTCTTTTGCTTCAACCCATTCGTCCAAAATCAGTGCCTGTTTGGCAAATACTTGACAGGCTTCTGAATTTGCACGGCTATAGTTATCCACAAAGCAGCCGCTCTTAAGATGCAGATTAAGGATTTCTGTCTCGCCCTTAGGTGTGGGTAAGGTCACAGATAAACCATAACGTAACCCTTCTCTGTCTATCGCCAAATCAGCGTAGTTTTTGCTAGCTGAGACAGGTATATGCTGGCGAACTGCAAAAGCCACTTTTTGTTGAGTGGACAGGTTATCACTGCCACGGCAGGTGTACGTCCTGCTGGGCGCTCTTTCAGACACAATAATTTGCCATTTATCAGCGGCAAAAATTTGTTGTATTGCTTGTTTTGAAGCGACCTCCTGTAAAGCAAAGATATCAACATCTAATCTGTCTACGTAGGCTTTCATTGCATTTATTTGGGCTTGGCTGCGAGGTTTACAACCCAGTTCGGCAGGAAAGCTAAGGTGCTCAATATTCCAAGTAGCTAAGGTCATACCGTCAACAGTAATCGATTTAACCGACGGGAGTGATGTTGCCCCTAGATGGGTATTGTTTTTTGCCGAACAAGCCGAACAAGTCAAAACGACTAGCACCATTCTTAAAAGGTTTTTCATGAACTTGTTTCCTTGCAACCTGGGTTACTTTCTATGATTAACACAATGTAAGCTCAAAGGCCTGCAAATACGATCGACTGTGTTTGCAGGCACTTTTCATTCACTCAAATACGTTGTTATTTGAGTGAACCTTTGGCGCTAGACAGGAGACTCATCATGCGCTTTACTATCACACTGGCAGTCTTGTTGATTTTGGCACAACTGAAAATTACGGTAATGTCCGTATGCAACAAACATGGCTCCAGATACTGTGAGTAGCTTCTCCCATAGTTCACCAATTATCTCTTCCCCTTGTGTTACCGCTAGTATCAATAAAGTTAACCCAATCACTCCGTATTTAAGCAATTCATATCTTTTGTGCTGCTTGCAGCCCATAAAAAGCGCATAGATACTGGTAGGGATAACGGCAACAACCATCCATACATGAAACGCCTCATTATCTAAATTTAACGCAGCAAAGCTCGGTAATCCAATCAATAAAAATGGCAATGCTATACAATGGATAGCACAAGTTAATGACAAGCCTATAGCCAGCTTATCGGAAAAAAATTTCATTGAGTTCATAAATGGGTACCTCTGGTAAGCATTATTGTTCCTTTGTTTATGTGTTGTGGCTGTTGGTCATATTGAAGTTGGTCATCTTTGGATGTTTATACGTCTAGCTTGCACCCTATATTGGCAGGTCTGATTGCTACCACTTTGCATTCATTACACACACCGTCCATCTCAAGTTTTGAATTAACCACTTGAAATCCAGCTTGTTTTACATTTTTTTCAAGTGCCTGAATAATGGTATAGTCAATGCTGATCTCTTCGACTTTTAGACATTGAGTACAAATTAGAAATTGCGGTTGATGATTGTGGTCACAAGGTATGTGCGAACAGGCCACATACTTGTTAGCTATTTTTAACTTGTGCGCCAGATTTTCTTCCTCAAGAAAGTCTAATATTCGGTAGACAGTCATTGCAGGTATCGTTTCGCCAAATTCTTTTTTACATAAATCTACCAGTTCATAGGCAGAAAGTGCTTTGCCATACTTCAAAAGGCCAGTCAAAACTTGCTTTCGCTTATCGGTCAAACGTGTGCCATGAACTCTACATTGTTGCTCTGCTTGGCTAATGGCTACATCTAATTTATCCATGACGTTACCTAAAAAACTATCGTTTTATTTTGGCGGGTAAGGGGTAAAGCACTTTGCCCAGATGTTGTAATCCAAATACCATTAATCTGCTGTACAGTAGGAAATACATCAAAAAAACCAAGGGAGAGGGACGACAACTCATCCATGTGTTCACAGTCGTAATAATAATGCGCGACGATTTCACTGTGGTCGCCATGCTCAGCCTCGCGATCTTGATGTTGAGCAATATCATGTTTGTGATGATTGTGGTTGTCGGGTGTGTAGGTGTTTTTTTCAGTTGCATTATTTTTGATTAAATATGACAGGTCTATCTGAGCTTTATTAAGGCTGCAACCTCCTGAATAAAATGAAAAAAGTGCCTCGTGATCATGCAACTTCAATTCTGATTGCTTCACCTTAATAATTTGTTGCACAGTATCCGCTTTATGCTCAAAGCCAAGGATATTCATTGCCGGCGATCGTAATTGTATTTCGAGTTTGTTTCCCTCAATGATAATGTTTAGCTCAGATATACCATGAACATGTGCACCCAAATTTGCTTGTTGAGCATGAGCTAGAGATAGACTAGATACCGCAACGATGCTTAAAAAAACACCGACACTCGTTAGTGTTGTTGTCACGTTATCACTCCTTTTAAACGATAATTTATTGTGTTTAGGTCAGCATTGATTAATATTTTATTTGCTAACATTTTACTGCGTTTCATGTCTAGCGCTGCTTAATTGATAGTTTCGAAAGTGCCCATAAGCGATAATCATAGAGCCCAGTATTGATAAAACAACTTCGCCTGTCTCGCCTAATACATCATGACTTAAAGTGGCCGATAGAATAATCAACGAAAGCCCGATTGAGCCCACTAGAAAAACCTCATAACTGCGGTGGTGAAAGTGACCCATCATTAATGCCGCAATGCTGATAGGCAGAACTGCGTATAACATCCACTGATGAAACATTTCGTCATCTAAAGCAAATAATCCAGAAAAAGGTGGTACTAAGATAAGCAGCATTGGCAATACCAAGCAATGGACAGCACATACCATAGATAAACCTATCGCCAATTTATCACTGAGTAATTGCAGTTTTGTCATTTTCAATCCTTTCTCATCCTAAGGTTGTTTACCTTATTGATATAATATAACATAACATTGATATGTTTTAAAATGTTATATCATAACAATATGAGGAAAGAAAATGTTTAAGGTCTCACAAATAGCCGTCATAGTTGCTGTGCTTCTGCCGGCCAGTGCGTTTGCGCAATCTATAGAAGGAGTAGTCAAAAATAGTTTTGGAAAGCCTATTGCAGGCGCCAAAGTAAAGTTAGAAGGCTCCAGCATAGAGGCCATTGTTGATACAAATGGCCGTTTTGTATTTGAAGGATTGAGTACGGGTATTAATGAACTGCATATTACCGCAGCCGGTTTTGCCCACTTACATCAAGATATTGATGTCCCCAGTGCTGGCACGAAAAATATCTCATTCATGTTAAAGAGTTCTCCTATTGAAGTGGTAGACATTGTTTCTACGCCACTGCATTTATCTTCGATGGAATCGGCTTTACCGGTAAGTGTATTGTCTGGAGAAGCATTGCGACGTGAACAAAGTGCGACTATTGGTGAAACCTTGAATAGTCTGGTGGGCGTGCACTCTAGCTTTCATGCAAAAGTAGCCAGTACCCCAATTATTCGCGGGCTAAGTGGACCAAGAGTGTTGATTACTCAAAATGGTTTGGATGTGAGCGACGCATCACGTATTGGTCCCGACCATGCTGTCGCTAGCGAAGCATCCACTGCCACACAGATTGAGGTTTTACGCGGCCCTGCCACATTATTTTATGGCAGTGGTGCCATTGGCGGTGTGGTTAATGTGGTGGATAACCGTGTACCAACCGACAGCGAAACACGAGGCGAATGGTTAGTTGAAACCAGCACAGTCGATGATCAAAAATTAGCATCATTCAATGTGACTACAGGCACCGATAACTTTGCATTTTATGCAGATGGTTTTGTACGTGACTCAGATGACTATGAAATACCTGTCGAAGCCGAATCTCATGAAGACGAACATGACGAACATGACGAACATGACGAACATGACGACCACGATGATCATAACGGTGACTATACCGTCGAAAACAGTGCCGAGGAATCATACGGCTTCACTTTTGGAAGCAGTTACTTATTCGAGAATGGGTTTGTTGGTTTGTCAGTTGAAAAACTTGATCGGCAATACGGTATTCCTGGTCATTCACATGGTGAAGAAGGACACGAAGAAGACGAGCATGACGATGATGACCATGACGAAGAGCATTCAGAGGAGAATGTTTTTGCCGATCTTAAACAAACACGGATTCAGATTTCAAGTGAATTCGATCTGCAAAATAGCTTTATTAATCAAATTAAATTACGTGCCGGTTTAACTGACTACGAACACGCCGAAATTGAAGAAGGACAAGTGGGGACTGTATTCGAAAACCAAACACAAGAATTTCGAATAGACGCCCTTCATCAACCTTTTAAAGAATGGCGCGGCGGATTAAGCCTGCATTACAAAAATAGTGAATCATCAGCCGAAGGCGAAGAAGCTTTCACCCCTCCATCAGAAACAAGCATGCTGGCGTTGGCTTTAATGGAAGAGAGACACTTTGGTGACGTTTTATTGCAATTAGGCGGACGTATTGAGCGGGTAACCTTGAAAGCCAATGATGTGCTGTTATCCAGTATTGAGTTGCACGCTGAAGGAGAGCATGAAGACGATCATGATGAACACGATGACGAACACGATGACGAACACGATGACGAACACGAAGGCGATCATGACGAACATGAAGGCGACCATGATGAACATGGCGGTGGATCGTTTGCGTTTAATGAAAATTATACGCCTATATCATTATCCGCTGGTGCAGTCTGGAGTTTTGCTCCCGAGTACAATGTTGGTATTTCTGTCTCCCGGTCTGAGCGCGCGCCCTCTGCGGCAGAGCTGTTTTCGTTTGGAACGCACATCGGTACCGGTACTTACGAAGTAGGTGCTTTGTTTGAACTGCATGAAGAGGATGACGAAACCCACATCGAGTTGTCGGATATGACAATCGAACTTGAAACCTCGAATAATATTGATCTGACTTTCCGTAAAACAGAAGGTGATGTTGGCTTCATTTTCAACGTTTTCTATAACAGTATCGATAACTACTTGTATCAGCAAGACAGTGGTTTAGTGGTGCATGTTGAAGCCCATGACCATGGTGAGCATTCTGAAGAGGAACATTCGGATGAGGAAGATTCACATGAGGAAGGAAGTGAATTACCCCTGTTTTTGTTTAATCAACAAGATGTGGTGTTAAATGGCTTTGAAGCGCAAGTCGCATGGCAAGTGAATAGCGAATTTAAAACCGAAATATTTGCTGATTTTGTCCGAGCCAGACTCAAAGACGGTGGTAACCTGCCAAAAACGTCTCCAATGCGTTTTGGTACTAAGCTGAGCTATCAAAACGAGCAGTTTAGCGCGCACTTGGATGTGACGCGATATCATTCGCAACAGCATACTGCGGAATATGAAACGTCTACCGATGGTTACACCATGCTTGATTTGAGCGTCTCTTACGACATACCAACCTATAACCTAGCTGTCTACTTTAAAGGCAATAATCTAACCGATACAGAAGCGCGTGTGCATACTTCCTATCTGAAAGACTTAGCGCCTAGACCTGGCAGGAACCTCAGCCTTGGCGTAAAAGGGTATTTCTAGCCTAATAATCTAGAGTATGTTTATATAATGTAAGCGTCTGCATCCTTTATGGATGCAGACGCTATTTTTATCCAGGGATTTGGGACAACAAAAACTTCCGATGAGAAAATACGGTATTCATTTCGGTTTCACCCTTAGACTTATGCGCAAGACTTTAATCAGATAAATAAGTCAAGGAACACATACAAATCTAGGACCTTATGGCAAGACAAAATAGAAAGACATTCTCTATGGTTTGCCTTTTACATTAATGTGTATCAGTTTCTGGTTTCACATTAGGAGAAAACGTAGATACATTCTTTTAGAAATCAGAAGAGCTGATTGCTTTAATTTTTAATTGGTTTTATCTCGCATCATAGCGTGCGCTCTTACATTAAAATGATGCGGTTTTCTTGTGTTATTTTACTTCACCTTCATGCCGGGTTGCGCGCCCTCGTGTGGCTCCAATATCCAAATGTCTTCACCACCTGGACCCGCTGCGAGTACCATGCCTTCGGACATGCCAAAACGCATTTTACGTGGTGCCAAATTAGCGACCATGACCGTCAACTTGCCTTCTAAGTCTTCTGGCCTGTAGGCAGATTTAATCCCTGCAAACACTTGACGAGATTCGCCACCTAAGTCCAACTCTAAACGCAATAACTTATCTGCTTTTTCTACATGTTCTGCCTTGACAATACGTGCGATACGTAAATCAATTTTGGCAAATTCTTCAAAGCTGATCGTGTCTGCAATGGGATCTGATGTCAATGGACTTTTTGGAGCAAGTTGCGCTTGTTGTTGATTGTTGTTTTGTAGGTTAAGGGCTTCTAAGTTTTCTTTTGAGTCTTCAATCATGGCGCTTACTTTATCCATATCAACCCTCTGCATTAAGGCTTTAAACTTGTTGATAGGATGATCGGTTAATACGCTTTGTGAACTTTCCCACGTCAGCTGATCATTTAAAAATGACTCGGATTGTGCTGCTAAACTAGGTACCACAGGTTTTAAATACACCACTAAAATACGGAACAAGTTAATACCCAACGAACAAACATCATGAGTAAACTGTTGTTTGGTTTCGTCTTTAATGGTTACCCAAGGGGCGTTGGTATCAATAAACTGATTGGCTTTATCTGCCAATGCCATGATTTCACGTACCGCTTTGTGATATTGACGTTTCTCAAATGCCTGGGCGATGCTCGCTGCTGCTTGATGAAATTCTGCGACGAGTGCTGGTTCAAGCACATTACTGGATAACTTGCCGTCAAAACGCTTGGTGATAAAGCTAGCACAGCGACTCGCGATGTTCACTACTTTACCCACTAAATCTGAATTGACTTTTTGAGCGAAATCTTCGAAATTAAGATCAATATCTGATACCGCATCGCTTAGCTTTGAGGCAAAGTAATAACGTAAATATTCAGGGTTAAGGTGATCTAAATAAGTGCGACCTTTAATGAAGGTACCTTTTGATTTAGACATTTTGGCACCATTAACCGTCACAAAGCCATGGACATTCACCGCCGTGGGTTTTCTGAATCCAGCGCCTTCAAGCATGGCTGGCCAGAATAAACAGTGAAAATAGGTAATGTCTTTACCAATAAAATGGTAGAGTTCGGCGTGCGAGTCTTTGTTCCAGTAATCGTCAAAGTTTAAGCCGTTGGTCTTATCGCATAGGTTTTTAAAGCTGGCCATATAGCCAACAGGGGCGTCTACCCACACGTAAAAGAATTTGCCTGGGGCATTAGGGATTTCAAAGCCAAAATAAGGGGCATCACGGCTGATATCCCATTGCTGCATGCCTTCTTCAAACCATTCTTTAAGTTTGTTAGCAATCTCTGGTTGCACAGCGCCGCTTTGTAACCAGTCTTGTAACATGTCTTGGAACTGCGGCAAGTCGAAAAAGTAATGCTCAGAGTCACGCAATACAGGCTCTGCACCAGATACTACTGAGCGAGGATTTTTTAATTCAGTCGGGTCATAAGTGGCGCTGCATACATCACAGCTGTCGCCATTTTGGTCTTGTGCGTCACACTTTGGACAGGTACCTTGTACAAAACGATCAGGCAGGAACATTTGTTTTTCAGGGTCGTACAACTGACTGATCACGCGTTTACTGATAAAACCTGCATCGTCTAAACGGTTGTACACCAACTCGCATAGTTCTTTGTTTTCGTCTGAGTGAGTAATATGGTAGTTGTCATAGTTGACACCAAAATCAATGAGATCTTGATGATGTTCGTCACGAGTTTGGGCCACCATCTGTTCTGGTGTAATGCCAAGCTGTTGTGCCCTTAGCATAACAGGGGTGCCATGTGCGTCGTCTGCACACACGCTATAACAGCTATGGCCGCGCATTCGCTGAAATCTTGTCCATATATCGGTTTGAATATGCTCTAAAAGATGGCCTAAATGAATTGAGCCATTGGCATAGGGGAGGGCACTGGTAACAAGGATTTTGCGAATTTTCTCTGGCATGGTGAATTATGTTTAACTGAATTGTAAAAAATTGTCGCAAATAGTAGCGAAAATACGCCATCATTGCATTACGAAATTCCGTTTGAGTTATAAAAGTTAAGGCAAGACATGTTATTTGGTAGTAAAAGCAGTAAAAATATAGATGAGTTGAAAATAGCAGAATGTATTAGCCGCTTTTTTGACCTACCTATTACATCCGTTAAAAGTTGGGTCCATGTGCATAAAGGTACTGTGAAAGTAACCATGCCCTTTGCGGCTAAAAGTTTGCATGGTGAACTTATCAAACAAATTGGTTTGTCAGTACAAGACTCAGCACTACCCATTTCTATCGATACTCAGATAACATCGGTCCCAACCAAAGTAGCTCACATTCCTCTTATCAAAAATGTTATAGCTGTGGCATCTGGTAAAGGGGGAGTGGGTAAGTCAACCACCAGTATTAACTTGGCTTTTGCACTTATGGCAGAAGGTGCAAAAGTGGGCTTGTTAGACGCGGATATTTATGGCCCCTCTAATTCCCATTATGTTGGGTAATCCAACGGCTAAACCCAGTAGTCAGGACAATAAAAAAGTTGATCCAGTATCTGCCCACGGAATAGTTGCTAGTTCTATCGGTTATTTCGTTCCCGCTGAAGATGCCACTGTATGGCGCGGGCCAATGGCAAGTAAGGCATTGCATCAATTAATTAATGAAACAGCTTGGCCTGAACTTGATTATCTGATTGTAGATATGCCACCCGGTACGGGTGATATTCAATTAACCATGGCGCAACAAGTCCCTTTGAGCGGAGCTTTGGTAGTGTCCACTCCACAAGACTTAGCATTAGCCGATGCGGTTAAAGGCATTGCTATGTTTAATAAGGTCAATATTCCTGTTTTGGGATTAGTGGAAAACATGAGTTATCACCTATGTAGTCAATGTGGGCACAAAGAAGCGATATTTTCTGAACTAGGAGGTGACAAACTCTCAGAAAAGTATAATTTACCCTTACTCGGAAAATTGCCTCTCAATATCGATATTCGCCAACATGCTGACAGCGGTAAACCCATACAAATCTCAAAACCACAGCATCCATTATGTGAGACCTATCGACAATTAGCCCGACAAACCGCAAAATATTGTTACTTAAAAAGTGTGCAAATAGCGTAAGCTCAGTGCATGAAAGAAACACGGTCAACCGGCCGAAATAAAACCAGCAATAAATGAGCTCATTTCTATGCGATTGTGTGACAAAGACATCTACCAACACCTGCTAGATGGCAAAATAAAAATATCCCCACAGCCAGATTATGAAGAAATCAGCGGTGTCACTGTTGATATTAGGCTTGGCAATAAGTTCCGCGTGTTTGAAGATCATCATGCACCCTATATAGACTTAAGCGGCCCAAAAGCCCAAGTGCAAGAAGCATTGAACAATGTGATGAGTGATGAAATTATCATTGCCGATGACAAAGCCTTTTTTTTACACCCGGGTGAGCTAGCGCTTGCTGTGACCCAAGAGTCGATAACCCTGCCGGCTAATATTGTAGGCTGGCTGGACGGACGTTCTTCGTTAGCTAGATTGGGCTTAATGGTGCACGTTACGGCTCATAGAATTGATCCCGGCTGGTCAGGTAATATTGTATTAGAATTTTTTAACAGCGGTAAGTTACCATTAGCCCTCAAACCTGGCATGAAAATCGGTGCAATCAGTTTTGAATTGTTATCAGATTTTGCTGAAAAACCATACAACTCCAGAGCTGACGCAAAGTATAAAGATCAATCAGGTGCCACCGCTAGCCGTATTAGCGCAGATGATAAATCTTAAGTTACTTATTAATTCACCTAGAATAAGTGACTTAGATAACCTAACCAATATTGTGCTTATTTGACATCGCCCATAACATCTATGAGCGGGCAATTCACACTAAATTAAGCGTAAAATGTGTCGAATAGAAACCTCTCACTTTTCATATGTCAGAAGGATAACTTGTGCCAGATAATACTCATTTTTATCAACCCAAAGACGGTCATCAATTAGAGCATGACCCCTTTAATTCAATTATTGCCCCGCGGCCAATTGGCTGGATATCCAGCAAGAGTCCTAATGGTCAAGTGAACTTAGCGCCCTATAGCTTTTTTAACGCATTCAATTACCATCCTCCCATTATTGGTTTTTCTAGTATTGGCTACAAAGACAGTGTGAAAAATGCTGCCGATTCGGGGGAATTTTGTTGGAACCTTGTTACCCGCTCCCTTGCTGACATGATGAATCAAACTAGCGTAGCTGTTGGCTCTGACGTTGACGAATTTGAGCTGGCTAACATTGCTAAAGGTCAATCAAAAGTCATCGATGTGCCTCATGTGGCACTGAGCCCTGTGGTGATGGAATGTAAAACATCGCAAGTGATCCAATTACAATCTTCTTTCGGTGAAAATTGTCAAAGTTGGTTAGTCCTTGGAGAGGTAGTAGGTGTTCATATTTCTCAAATGGCACTAAAAGACGGGGTCTACGATACCGCGGCAATGCAACCTGTTATGCGAGGTGGCGGTCCAGGTGATTATTTCTCTGTGAGTGAACTACAAAAATTTCAGTTGTTCCGGCCAAAGCAGGGATAAAGCCTTAAATTTCAGATTAAAAAGCAAATCTTGGCTAAGGAATGCGCAACTAACTCAAATTGGCTTGATTTAGCGTTGCAAACAAAATTAAATTCCGTAAAATGCGCAGCTCGGTCGGTGTGTAGCGCAGCTTGGTAGCGCACTTCGCTGGGGGTGAAGGGGTCGTAGGTTCGAATCCTATCACACCGACCAATTAAAATTTATGACCTCCTATCTTTAATCTAGTCAACTTCAAACTACAACAGCTTGGTAGCAGCCTCATTGGCTAGGCTGGAAGGGGTTGCAGTTTTGAACTCTAATTCACCGACCAATTAAATTTTATTACCCCCTATCTTTAATCTAGTCAACGTCAAACTACAACAACTTGGTAGCACCCTTTATTGGCTGGGAGTGAATAGGTCGCAGGTTTGAATTCTGTCATAACGACTAACGAATGTTTCTTCCTATTCAAATCTTTGTTTAATCGCTCCACTCCTCTGTGTTTACAGAGTCCCTCTTTCATATTTGTTATTTATAGCCTAACTACTTGCCACTATTGTCATTAAGCCAAATATGTAGAGCTATTTGACAATATTTAAAATGGGTATGTTTGTAATTTAGAATTAGCATGTGTATATCTCTAATTCTTAAATGCTTATTAATCAAACAACTTGGCCCCAAGCTTTTAAATATTGGTTTGCAATTTTTCTGGAAAATACTGAATTGTGTTAATCCTCATTGCCTGAGCGGCTAATCGCTTTATTGGCAACGGAATACGAGAATCCTTGCCCAATCAAATGTCTCAATGCTTTTTGTTTAAGCTTTTCATCTACAATTGGGTCTTCACCGAATTTTTTAAATTTAAGTGCGAGTGCTTTACCTAAATAGTCTTCTTCAGTGTTATCTAATGCTCCTAAGCATTCATTGATTATTTGGGATGTGAAGCCTTTGGTGTAAAGTTTTTGCTTTATTTTGTTGGGACCAATATTCTTCTCAGAATAACTCAGGGTCAAGCGTTTTGCATACCGAAGATCATCAACAATTCCACGTTCGATAAGATGGTTAATCGCTTCCTCATTAAAGGAGGTATCTTCTTTAAATAATATGTTTGCCTTTTGCATTAAGGTTTTTGATGCGTAATCTCCATATTTGCCAATCAACCACAAAAAATAACTTTTCACTCGTTCGTATGTTATCTCCTTGGGCTTTGCATCTTGCTTTTTTTTAAACATATTTTTGTTGTTCTCATTTAAAATATCATCACCAGAATCAATGAAAACTTCGAGCGTATTAATTTTTTATCGATGATCAATAATTCTTCATATGTTGACCTGCGAAGGGCAAAGCTCATGTTTATGCTTTGGTATTTAACCCAGGTTATTTAACCAAGGGTATTTCACCCAAGGGTATTTCACCCAAGGTATTTAAGCAAAAACCCATCACAACCTTGTTGTTTAGATTCATTGAAAGATGAATATTATTAACTGAATTAGAGTCACTCTTTAATTTGTCGATTACGATACTTATTTTTATTTTTTCGGCCTTTAGCGTACAATTTTGGACGAAGATAGCGACGCAGCCAAGGAAACAGGTAACCTAGATTAACCATTTTGCCGCTGGCCGCTGGCAAGGGAATTTCTAATTTTTCACCTGCTGCGATGCTCAAAACCGCACCTGCTACTTCGCCAGCACTGCTCATAGGCTGCGAGAAAACGATGTCTTCAACGTTATCAATCTCATCCATAATAAAGCCAGTATCAACTGGCCCGGGAGAGACCACTCCAACATGTATGCCTGTGCCTCTCATCTCATCAGCTAGGGCATAGGCAAATGCGCGTAACCCCGCTTTTGTGCCAGAGTATGTTGCAGCGCCTTGCAATGGAGCCATGCCTGCAAGTGAGCCGACCATCACAATACCACCGCCACCCGCTTTACGCAGATAAGGAATAGCTGCACACGACATCATCAAAGGAGCGCGAATATTGATATCAACCATAGCCCCTACGTCTGCTGGAGAGACAGTCTCTAGGTTGCCTCGGCTGTGCATGCCAGCATTGTTGACCAGCACGTCAACAGTTCCAAATTCCAGCTCGACCTTGGCAAACAGGGCCAAACATTGCTCGGTATTGGCTACATCCATAGCCACAGTGAGGACTTTAGTCTGAGTCGACAGTTCCTCTTTAATTATGTCCAGGCCTTGTTGACCTCTAGCCACTAATGCCAGATTAGCTTTTTGAGCCGCAAAAGCTCGAGCACAAGCGGCGCCTACACCAGCAGATGCACCCGTGATAATAATTGTTTTGTCTTTAAATCTTGAAGTCATGGTGTAACTCCTTTAGAGCTTGTTGAGTTGATTTTTGGTTCATAGATCACCACCTGAGTATAGCCTTGTACCCACTGGTAACGATCAATGTTGATCGCAAAAATTACCACACTGGGATCAGATAATAGTGGCTCCAGTGTCGTATTACGCTGCAGCAGCAAGTGCTGCGCCGCTCGAGCCGAATCGCCTGTTAGTTCGCGGGCCTTGCCAAAGCCACTCATAGCTAAGCCCTTGGTATGATCCTTATTGTTGCCTGTGCGATTATCCCAAAGACAGGTCACATTAGGGTTAGCACGCATGTTTTTTATTTTTTGAGTGTTTTCTAACGAGGCAAGGTAGATTTCATCCAAATCTGTCGAAATAGCATAAGCCATTAGATGTAATGCTAGCTCTTTGTCAGCGAGGGTGGCTAGCACGCACTGAGCTTGCTGATTTAATAAAGAGGCTACGGTATTTTTCATCGGATAATATCCATTCATGGGCCTGATTATTGAAACAAAATCGTTAGTCAGTCCATATGATTGTTTCAGTTATACACACTAGAGACGACGATAAGGCAGTTGTGCTCAGTGTTCGTAGTCCCCTTCAGCTACTGATGTCTGCATAGACTAATGCTGCCACCGGGGGGAAATATTAATGTAAGTTTACTGGCAGGCTAACGAGTTACTTTTCACTCATTCCAACTTGCCATCGACGTGCCTTTAAAGTTAGTGCATTTCGTAACTGCATCCTGGGCATCGCACAAAAGCATATCACAGGGAATAATGTACTTTCTAAACAAAGACACCTAAGAATTGCACTTTACGGATGCTATTTTTGCTTGAATAGTTCTGGTGACAGCAAGATAAGGAAATCATCAGTAAACTGATCGTTAGGCTCCAGCCTCGCGTAACGAAGTGATGATAAAAAGCACGAATAATTGTTATAAAATAGGCTTAAAATTTAAGGGGTTTTTATGATCATCACCATTATTATCATCCTCACATTGGTTCTGGCACCTGCTCAAATCCAGGCCGACACTGCTAACAACGCGTCCTATTACCAAATAGGGGAGGCCAGTCGCGATGGTATCGGAAAATTTTATAAGGGTCGTGAGATATCCCGTGTTATGGGCCATCTTGGTGCCGGTTGGCTTGAGCGTCCCAGGCGCGAGCGTGAGGAACGCACTGATTTATTACTTCAAAACTTGACTTTAAAGGCCACCGATCATGTGGCCGATCTCGGTGCTGGTACTGGTTTCTTCAGCTTCCCTATGGCTGTTAAATTAACTGCAGGCAAAGTACTTGCGGTCGATATAGAGCCTGAAATGCTGAAATTGATTGAGCGACGAAAAATAGCTGACAGTGTTAACAATATTGATACTGTTGTGGCAAGTGAACGGTCTCCTAATATCCCTAATGCCAGTGTCGATGTGGTGTTATTGGTCGATGCTTACCATGAGTTTTCGTATCCACGTGAGGTGATGGCTGGGGTAGTGAAGGGATTGAAACCGGGCGGCCGGGTGGTACTGGTTGAATACCGTGGTGAAGACAGCAGTGTGGCCATCAAGCCGCTTCATAAAATGACACAACGGCAAGTCAAAAAAGAAATGAGTGCGGTTGGTCTACAATGGTTACGCACCGACGATTATTTACCACAGCAGCATGTCATGGTATTTAGCAAACAGTGATAAAAAGATAAAAATAACAGCGCTAGAGTTTATTTAAACGTACCGTCCATTCATTATTAAAATGGCCAAGTGTCTGGTAAGTGCAAGCATTTTAATGTCACGATATTTTAAAAACCTTTTGGATTGTGTAAACTCCGCAACAGAAAAAAATCAGACTGTGAACTACTATTAATGACTCTACTTAAGTTTAAAACCCTTTTTTACGCATGTCTTTGCTTGATATTGATCCAGGCTTGTACGCTTCAAAAAACGACAGAGCCCACGCCAACCAAAATGGTTGACGTACAATGCATTTGGGGTAGTGCACAATTTGATATCTGTGCATACGATAGCAAAGAAGCGATAATAACCGCCTTCTTAAAAGAGATGACACTGGATGAAAAAATTGGCCAAATGACACAATCGGTTTGGCACAACAATGTTTCGCCCAAGATTATTCAAGATAGAACCATCGGCTCAATCATTCATACAGAAGGAAGAACGCCAGGCCCTAAAATCAGTGATTGGGTAACAACGTTCGATACCTTTCAAAGTTATGCTTTAAAAACTCGCCTCGGTATTCCGCTACTCATTGCGGTTGATGCTGTGCATGGTCAAAATACCTTTGAAGGTGCAGTTATCTTTCCTCATAATCTTGGAATGGGGGCCACTCGTAATTATGATTTAATCCGCCGTGCTGCTGAAATCACTGCCATTGAAACCGCTGGAACTGGCTTTAATTGGACGTTTTCTCCAGTTATTGCCATGCCAGAACATGAGCATTGGGGTCGAGTTTACGAGGGCTTTTCTGAAGATGTTAATGTCACCACCAAAGCGCTTATTGCTTCTATACAGGGCCATCAAGGTACGCATTTAAAACAGCGCCATACCATAGCGGCGACCGCCAAACATTATTTAGGTGATGGAGCAACGACTGGCGGAAAAGAAGGCGGAAACGCTATTATCAGTGATCAAGCATTAAAAGACAGATATTTACCCCCGTATCAAGCGGCCGTAGATATGGGAATTGCTTCAATAATGGTGGGGTTTAATTCAGTAAATGGAACCAACATGCATCAACATGAATATTTGGTGCAAGATGTATTAAAAGGTCAGCTAGGTTTTGATGGCGTCGTGGTAACTGATTGGTTAGGCGGAACTCGCTGGGGGGAGCCTTACACGGTCATTAATGCGGGTATTGATATTGCGATGCAACCTGCTAACCATGACGAGTTTATGGCAAAACTTAAAGCAACAGTTCTTGATGGTAACGTTAACATGAAACGGATCGATGATGCGGTAGCACGGATATTAGGATTAAAATTTGACCTCGGTTTATTTACAGACCCTTTCGTAAAAAAGGAGCTTTCAGCATTAGTGGGCTCTACTATGCATCGTGAGGTTGCCAGACAGGCAGTGCGAGAATCCCTTGTTTTACTGAAATCTGAAGCAAACGCATTACCCCTTAAATCTACAGACAAGATAGCCGTTGTGGGTGAGCATGCTAACAATAGCGGCTTGCAAAGTGGTGGTTGGTCTATTCATTGGCAAGGCCAAAAGCACGGTTATGCTAGTGCAACAACAATATTAGATGGTATTCATGGATTTGCTCCCGAGGCACAATATCAGCCAATGGGATGCACAGCAGACATGCAGGCCAGTAAAGTCATTGCCGTAGTAGGTGAATTACCTTATGCAGAATTTATGGGCGATTCAACCAAGCTGAATTTAACCCAAACCCAGCGAAAGATGATTACACACTGCAAGTCGTTAGGGAAACAGGTCATAGTCGTATTGATTTCAGGGCGAGTAATGACGGTTACCGACATTATTAACCAAAGTGATGCGTTTATTGCAGCATGGTTACCAGGCTCTGAAGGCGCAGGGGTAGCTGATTTTTTGTTTGCTGCTAATGGCTTTATACCCGTTGGAAAATTGCCAACATCATGGCCTGATCAGTATGAGGATTTACCTTTGGCACAGGATGCAGAAGAAGCATTGTATCCATTTGGATTTGGTTTGAATAAGTATTAACAATTAACTGGTGCGGTTGGCTTTAAGCATAATCCATAAAGCTGCGACTTAAAAAGTAGAGGCTTTTTAAGCTTCGCCAGAACTGCATGTTGATGGGTCTCAACTTAATTATCTTTTCATTTCATTTTTGTAAAAGCCGTCAATCTCACTATTGTTAGCTAAATTTTAATAACTGAGCCTGCGGGGCAGGTTTATTGGAAATAGACATTATTAGATAGTTTATGCGTTTTACACCCTGAGTCTTTTATAATAGCCTTCAGGTATGGGCGTCTTGCTTATTTTTGTTTATTTATTTCAGTGCAGATCAGCGGGAAGCTATTCTTTAAATCGAATACTATCCATTTTATTCCTTTTATTAAAACCCTCGGTTATTTCCGAGGGCTTTAATATCATAGATTAACTGATGGTTTAATCCTCAAAGTCTGAGGCTTGCGTCTTATGAACACCACCATAGCTTGCCGGTGAGTAATGAGCACTTTTGATAACCCAGTTCCCCTCTTCCTTTATCCAGTTCATGGTGACTCGAGTTCTGTAATCATACATTTTTTCTTTGGAGCCTACCATGCCTTCTGAATAGAAGCGTACATGGACTACACCCTCTGCAATCATAGTAGCTTCAGGAAAAAAGTATTGTGTTAAGGCTTCGCCACTCTTTTTCCAATCGTCGACAGATTGTTGGGTAAGTGGTTTATGAAAACTTCCATCAGAATTTGTATCCAATGTGCCACTTTTACTAGACATGTCGACAACCGTCTTAAAATCTCGACTATTTCTAGCATCCATGTAAGTAGATAAAGCTTTTAGAACTTCCGATTCACTCGAATTCTCATGGTGGCCAGCAAACAAAAATGTACTGAAACTTATCAATAATGCAGAAAGCGCTAATTTTTTCATACGTTACTCCTAGTGATTAAACACATGATATTGTTGCATAATTGCAAACTTCCATAGACTACATGTTTACGTATGTGCTTTGCAACTCAAGTTTGAGAGCTAAGGAGTCAGGTCATTAGATTTAGATGCTTCTCCACTTTGCTCAGGCCAGAAGCCAGTTTTTTAACTTGGCAACAGCAATTCAGAACGAATAAAGATTGTCTCCAGTATCTGAAGGAAATGAAATGGCCAAATGGGTTTATGTGTCCTCACTGTGGTTACGACTATGGTATTGACCTTCACTGTTGAGAATTAACCGAATGCAGCCATTGCCACAAGCAAACGTCGGTAATGTCAGGTACTTTATATCATGGTAGTCATCTACCGTTACTTAAATGGTTTTGGGCACTGTATTTTATCGGCTCAGACAAAGGCAGTATTTCAGCGTTAAGGCTAAGCAAGCTTATTGAAGTGAACTGGAAGACTGCTCGGCTTATGTTAACGAAAGTGAGAGCGGCTATGGGACACAGGGGTAGCCTCTACCGATTGTCGGGCACAATAAGTGAGTTAATACCTTTGTTGGCGGTAAGCACAAAGGCAAGCGAGGTCGTGGAGCTCAAGGGAAAACCCCCGTTATCATTGCATGTGAAAACAAGCATAAAAAGGCAGGGTTTATCGCGATGAAAGCGGCTAAAAATGTGAATTTTAAAACAATAAAAGAATTTGTATCACATCACCTTTTAGCTAAAAAAGCATGTTAGAACGGATGATTATCTTGCGCTGAATATTATAGATAAAACTCAGCAACATGAGCCAAGAGTCACGCCAAGTGAAAAGGTAGACGAATGGTTGCCTTGGGCTCATATCGCGATAGGTAATTTGAAAACGTTATTGTTGGGCACGTTTCATGGCGTTACGGGTAACTACTTACAAGAATACTTAAATGAATTTTGTTATCGCTATAATCGCCATTTTGTGGAAAAACAAATACCTAATCGATTGTTAAACATGGCAATTATTCATGCTCCTTTAAAATTAACCTGCGTTAAATGGAGAAGTATTTATTATTTTAAAGGCAGTTCGTTAAGAAAGTATACCATTGGCAGTGATTTTAAAGCTGTAACGCTGCTCATTAAAATCACGACATAAAACTACGACATGTTATCAAATACGAGCGTGTTATCCTTGCTTGATTTAAGCGGTATTATGAGTCAAACCAAAAGTGTCAGCAGAGTAACGGCAGTGGAAAAAAGGGGGGAAGGAATAGGGATGGAATTCACTTTGCATGCATTTACTGTTGCCTTTAATAGGAGTTAACATCTCGCCGATGTCACAAAATGCTGCACAATCAGCTAATCTCTGCTTATAATGGTACCGATAATAAATTTTTTCATTACACCAATAAGCAAAAAGTCAGTTACTGTTGGTTTTTATAATAAATCTATTTCGTTTTGTTTCCTGATTTAGAGTCTATTTGCTAAAGTTGTACTTCAATTAGTTGCTTTTGATTAATCTGCTCAACAGCATGGGCATCTGAGTTGGACAAGTTAGTGAGTGTGTCAGTTTTTATTCGTAGTACAGGATTGTCCAATGGAAAATGCTTGTTTTCAGATGAAAGGCAGCGCTTTTACAGCGATTGTTATGGATCTTTATAATTATTCAAAGGACCAGTTTTTTGAGCAGTTAAGGCAAAAAATTGATTCAGCACCACAGTTTTTTAATGCATCTCCTCTTGTGCTAAACCTAGCTTCCTATTCTGGTGAGTTTCAGGCTGAGCAACTGAATCTAGTTGTCGGGTATTGTCGTGAGCTAGGATTGCAACCGATTGCTTGTAGGGCGGTGCCCAAAAAGTTGGTCTCAACCGTCATCGGATTAGGTCTAGCCTCCTTACCTGCTTCAAATACCCGAACTACTAATATTCAGGTTGAGCCTGTTCAACCAGTTGATGAAAAAGTCGCCGTTTTTCACCCCAGTAAAGTGATTGCCAAACCGGTTCGTTCCGGTCAGCAAGTGTATGCAGAAGGCGCGGATTTGATTTTGATGGCGGGGGTCAGCGAAGGAGCTGAGGTGTTAGCGGATGGTAACATTCATGTCTATGGCCCGTTGCGTGGACGTGCTTTAGCGGGTGTTAAAGGCGATAAAGGCGCACGCGTCTTCTGTCGTCAGATGGAAGCAGAATTAGTTTCTATTGCTGGTTTTTTTATGATGAATGATAAACTACGTCAGCAGTGTTGGAAACAAGCAGCATATGTATTTTTAGAAGATGAATCCATTCAAGTTAAAGCTATTTAGCGCACGGTATTGTGCCGATGAATGGGTTTATCAAAACTGACAATGAGGAATAGTGTGGCGAAAATTATTGTAGTAACATCTGGTAAAGGTGGCGTAGGTAAAACGACGACGAGTGCTGCAATCGCAACAGGTTTGGCGCTGCGGGGTTGTAAAACTGTGGTGGTCGATTTTGATGTGGGTTTGCGTAACCTTGATTTGATTATGGGCTGTGAACGACGAGTTGTGTATGACTTTGTTAACGTAATTAATAAGGAAGCTAGTTTAAATCAGGCACTGATTAAAGATAAACGCACGTCGGGTTTGTATATTCTGCCTGCATCACAAACACGTGATAAAGATGCGTTAACTACGGAAGGTGTAAAATGCGTTTTAGATGCTTTGGCTGAGGACTTTGAATATATCATTTGTGATTCACCAGCAGGTATCGAGCAAGGTGCGCTGATGGCGCTATATTTTGCAGATGAAGCGATTATTGTCACTAACCCGGAAGTCTCTTCTGTACGCGACTCGGATCGTATTATTGGTATTTTGCAGAGCAAGTCTCTTAAAGCATCGCAAGGCGGCTCAGTTAAAGAGCATCTACTATTAACGCGTTACAACCCTGAACGTGTTGCGTCAGCCGAGATGCTCAGTGTGAGCGATGTTGAAGATATACTGGCTGTGCCTTTGTTGGGCGTTATTCCAGAATCAGAAGCTGTACTAAAAGCATCGAACCAAGGTGTTCCCGTTATTTTAGATCAGAAGTCAGAGGCAGGACAGGCTTATCTTGATGCAGTATTACGGTTACTGGGCGAAGAAGTTGAACATCGTTTTATTGACGTGAAGAAAAAAGGATTTCTGAAGAGATTACTAGGAGGCGAAAAATGAGTATTTTTAATTATTTTTTAAAGAAAGAACAAAAAAGCTCGGCTTCCTTTGCCAAGGAGCGTTTGCAAATTATCGTTGCCCACGAACGTCATAAACGTCACCAGCCTGATTATCTACCGAAGATGCAGCAGGAGATCATTGATGTGATCCGTAAATATGTGAATATTGATGATGATCAGGTGACTGTGCAGGTCGAGAACGATGATTCTCGTTCCGTATTGGAATTGAATATTACTTTACCTGAGTAGTTGGTTTTTAGTTTGCCTTGATGAGAGCATTAATGGCTTAGTAAAGATACTGTAATAAATGGCATTTGTAACTGTGTAATAACAGGCTATAAGAGTTGCCTTATTGTGGTTCTATATCAGGAGTAAGTTACATAATCCTCAGTAACAGCGCCAATGTCACGATATTGTCACTAAATTTATAATGCGTTAAACACCTTGGGTCTTCTGCCACTGACCTTAAGCTGGCTGTCATATTTATTTTTGCGAAGACTGGCCGGAAGCTATTCTTTAAATTGACTTCACCCTTCTATTCTGAAAAAAAGGGCCGTCAATAGAGTCAAGAAAAACAGGTTAAGATGATGGGCATAATCCTTAAATTTGACACTGCCCCTTTTTTTATATTCCTTAATCAGTGAGGCTAAAGCGTATCCAGTTTATATTCCAATCAGGTCCCACCGCATTAATGCGCAGGGTTTGCGTGCCTGACGTCAAGTCAACATTTGCTGATTTAGTTATCCATGACTGCCAACCACCGGTGTTAGGAACTGACTGCCTATCAATCTCTGTGCCATCGCTAAGAGTAATAAAACCGCTGCTCCCGATATCACTGGCAAGTCGGTATTCAATAATGTATTGACCAGGAGTCTGCACATCAATGTTGTACTCCAGCCAATCACCGGTATTGATATAACCTACATTGATACTCCCACCAGTACCGCCACCGCTATCAGAAGAAGCCTCAGTCTGAACGCCATTCATGGCTATAAATTGCTCTGCCTCAATAGTCCCTGGAACTGAGAAAACAACGGATGGCTGACCTGTGCCGTTGTCGCCAGTGTCCAGATTGTCACCCAAAGTATCTGTATCTTGATAGGTCAAGCCAAATCCATAAGCAAACAACGGATCATAGTCTGTGTCGTTGCGATTAATCACAATCTGATCAGTACGCTTTGGCCAGGAGAAAGAGAGTTTCCCAGTAAAGTCGTAATTGATGGTGTCTGTTGCAGTTTTAAAAATAACCTCCGCTATACCAGCGCCTTCACTGCCTGGCAGCCAGGCGACAACAAAGGCATTAGAGGCGTTAAGCTCCTTATTTACCCACAGTGGACGACCTGTTAAAAAAATGGATACCACAGGAATATTCTGCGCACGCAGAGATTCCAGCAATGCCAAATCTGACTTATCCCCAGCCTTATACTCGATATTGTTTAAATCACCTACACCCTCTGCATAGGGTGTCTCACCAAATACTACAATAGCCACATCCGGAGTAGTGCCGCTAAAAGCACCATTAGTACTGAGTCTTGTGGTACCTCCACTAGCATTAACTAAGGTTTCAATCCCGCCGTAGACTGATGTGGCACCAGGGAAGTCAGCATTGGAATTCCCTATACCTTGCCAACTCAAGGTCCAGCCGCCGCTTTGCATGCCAATATTATTGGCGCCACTACCCGTCACCAGTACGTTAGTATTGGGCGCTAGGGGTAAAATATTATTACTGTTTTTCAATAATACCAATGAACTGCGCACCGCCTCGCGAGCGATATTTCGATGAGGCGTTGACCCTATCAATGTGCTGTCGTTAGCGTATAAACGAAGAGACGGTTTAACTTTTTCGGCAAAACCCGCGCGCATTTTCACTCGAAGAATGCGGGTGACCGCATCATCAATACGTGACATCGGAATAGTGCCATTTTCAACCTGAACAATGGTGTTCTGAATAAATTCCTGCCACGCAAAGGGCACCATAATCATATCGACCCCCGCCATAATTGCCTGCGCACATTGATTGTCGGTGCAACCCGGTACCTGACCATGACCGTTCCAATCGCCAATAACAAAGCCATCAAACCCCATCTGCTCTTTTAGCACCTTGGTTAGCAGGTAATTATCACCATGTAACTTTACGCCATTCCAACTGTTATAAGAAGCCATAACCGTCTGCGCGCCAGCGCCTAATGCAGACAGATAGCCCTGGGCGTGGATATCACGTAACTCGGTTTCACTTACAACAGTATTACCTTGGTCGGTACCATTTTGCGTACCACCATCGCCAATAAAGTGTTTTGCTGTGGCAATCACATGGGCAGGGCCAAAGCGATCTGCATCCGTTCCCTGCAGGCCAATAACCACCTCACCTGCATAGGCTTTTACTATTTCTGGGTCTTCGGAGTAACCTTCGTAGGTTCGCCCCCAGCGATCATTGCGCACAACGGCCAGTGTGGGAGCAAATACCCAGTCGATCCCAGTAACCGCAACTTCCAAAGCCGTAGCCTTACCAATCTGGCGCATCAACTCGGGATCATTGGCTGCACCCAGACCAATATTATGAGGGAAAATAGTGGCCCCAATAACATTATTATGTCCATGTACCGCATCAGTACCCCAAATAAGCGGAATACCAACCCCACCATCGCTAATATCAGTACTGGCTTCATAGAAGCTATCAGCCAGCGCAACCCAGTCTGCAATACTGGAGTTTTTGCCGTTAGGCCAGCTCCCACCACCATTTAGTACAGAGCCCAAATCATATTGTCGAGCTTGAGCGACACTCACTCCACCAATTTCAGCTTGCACCATCTGTCCTACTTTTTCGCCAATCGTCATTTCAGCTAAAATGAAGCCAACCGTGGCGTCTACATTAGCCGTTATGACACTGTTGACTGCAGGCCACGAAACAGAAGCATTGGCAGCGATAACAGTGATAGACACCACGGCAGTAGACGCATCACCATTGGCATCAGTTACCACATAGACAAAGCTATCGGTACCACTAAAATCTGTGTTGGGAATATAGCTTGCAATGCCGTTACCAGTAACAGTAACCTCGCCATTACTGGTAGGTGTATCAATACTAAATGTGACCGGACTGTCATCAAGACCAGTATCGTTGGCAGCAAGGTCACCAGTTAAAGTGGTATTTTGATGAGTACTAAAGCTGTCTGCCACGGCCAAGGGCATCGTGTCGACAGGAGTCACAACGGTTGCAATAACGGTGATAGAAGCCGTGGCTGTGGACTCATCACCATCTGCATCAGTAACCATATAAATAAAACTATCGGTACCACTAAAATCCGTCCCAGGAATATAGCTTGCAATGCCGTTACCAGTAACAGTAACCACACCATTGCTGGCAGGTGTATCAATGCTGAAGGTGACTGGACTATCATTAAGACCAGTATCGTTGGCAGCAAGGTCACCAGTTAAAGTGGTATTTTGATTAGTACTAAAGTTGTCCGCCACGGCCAAGGGAATAGTATTGACAGGAGTAGTAGTCTCGACAGCTTTTGTGGACTGGCTGCTGCCACCGCAGGCGCTAAGGGTAATAGCAAAAAAGGCCATGCCAATATAATGTCTAAAAGAATTTAAATTAACTCTTAATATAGAATGGTTATCTAATTGTTGTTGCATCGTTGTCTTTCCCTAGTAGATTAGTCATGTATTTTAATTTAATTACACTTCTATTTCTAGGTAATTAAATTTCCATCCTCAGTTAATAAAATTTGAAGATTTTTGAGCGCTAATGAGAATAGCAGAGGGCATTTTTAGGTATATAGCCAAGCGATTACCAATGTTCAAGGTAAACGAATAGGGGGCAGGGCCAGCTAACATTAACCAAACTTGTTTTGAGCGATGACAAACGTTTAAAACAATATGTGCACCCTAATTAGGCCACAGTTGTCTAAGCTAAATCTCCAACAATTGAGCCCAAATTGTTCTTTACTTAAGGTGCTTGAAAACTCCTTTTAAGTAATCCCATGTTTGTGTTAGAAGAACTGCCCTTAGCCAGTTAATAGGGGCGTTTATGTTGATATATATCATTAACTTGTTTTTGGCAGTTAAGTCACTGCGAGTAGATATTAAATTTTGTTCCGACCCCCAGTGATTCAATTGGTAATGAATAAGTCTAACAAACAAGCCAGTGAAGCAATGCCAAATTCAGCCCCTTTTTTACCTTTTACCTTGGCGCAAATCATATTCATTAACCACGTTAAGCCACCATAGGCTTTCATCAAACCGACAATGCCACCAATGGCGAGTGCAATATTCACTCGCCTACAACTCACTCCATTGCATAAAACTCACCACCGCGTGATACAACCTGAACCTTGCACTCTCTAACAAGGCAGCATGGTCCGCATTTGATAAAATGACCCACTGCTTGTCCTGAGTAGCCAGCTTTTTAAAAAACAGCGCATCCGCATCCAGATTGGCGAGAGGATCGTGCTCTGCCTGCAAGAGCAGGGTCGGAACAAGAATGTTGGCAGCATCAAGTTGGTTCCATTGGCTCAGCCTATTCCAATCGGCGCGCACAGGATCAGCTGCGAGAGCGGCTTTAACATAGGCATCGATCGCTTCTTTTGAAATGGTGCCAGGTACAATGAAATCTTCAGCGGCAGCCTCGGCTGTGGTTAGTTTTTTGTGCGGTATTTGGCCTGTCAGGCTGTCTTCAAATGTCATCTGTGTATCAATTGGAAACCCGTATAGCACTAGGTTTTTGACTTTATCAGGATACTTTTGTGCCGTTAGCATTCCGACTAGGGAGCCGTTAGACCAACCGAAGACTGTTGTACCTTTGAGTGTTTTGTGACGACTGTCAATATAATCCAACACCATCGAGGTATCTTTAGCCGCTTGCTCAGGCGTATTCCAGCCACTTTTATCCCTGGGTGTTTTGCCATATCCACGTAAATCAATTGCGTAAACGGCCATGCCTTCTTTTACCAATGCATTCATCATTGATAAGTCTTCTTGTGCCGTGACCAAATCAAAATCCGGCAGGGCACTCCAAGTACGGCCATGAATTAATAAAATTGCTGCTGTTGGATTTTCAGCGCTTCGACTATATAAGGTGAGTTTATGTCCATCATCCATTGTGACCCGTTGTTCAACCAGCGGCGCTGCAAAAACCTGTGTCTGCAATATGAAAAACGCAATTAAAACGATAGAAAAGCGTGCAAAAATCACGGTTATTAGTTTTTTATTAGGCATGAGATGTGGCTTTTTATTAACTTTTTTGTAAGGGCACAATAGTGGCCATTTTTATGGAAGTCCAGTAATAGCTAATTAAGGGGGGGCACCCATTGAGATAACGTTTAAAATTGAGTGCTTTGTTACGGTTGCTGTATCAATTGAGTTTTATGAATTTGATTGAGAGAAAAGTGATAAAAGGGGGCAGATTCAAATTCAACGACCATGTCTCTGTCATTTGTGAACTATTAACGACAGCAATTACTGGATAAGGCTGTCAACTTGTCTCAACCATTGTATAGAAATTCATGCCATATTGGATGGCAGATTCTGTCGTATTCAACCATAGTGGTGAGTAAATTTTGCCTTGCCGCTACGTCCACCATCTCTTCGGGTAATAAGGGGTCTTGGTTGATGTGACGTATGACATGTTCGCCAATTAAAAAAGACTCTTTGGTGGCCTGTTTGACATCAAGATCTACTAGTCTTGCTGCACTTTTTTCCATGAGTGATACCAGAAGTCCATAAGTCTTTTCTAACTGCTGTGGTGACCAAAGAGACAAGGGACTTGTGGCTAGGTTATCGTTGAAATGATCGACTCTCATCAAGATCGCGTTTTCTTCGAGCCCAATATCGACGAGCCTAGTAAATGTTGCATCGGTTGTTTCTATAAGGTTATCCGGACGACACCAAAGGTTTTTCTCAAGAGGTTTAAATCCTGTTAGTCTAAAAGCGCGCTCACGCAATCGGATGCTTTGTTTACAGGTGCGTCCAAGATGTGCAGTATAGACACTTAACCATCCGCCTTTCCATGGGGCAACTCTTTCCTGTGAATGGCGCCATGTTGCTGCGAGCTGATTAATCGACTTGTTTGTTGTGCCTGCGGTGTAATGCCCACGTTGTTGTGCTGCTAGCAATCTTTGTTTCACTAATCGCCCAGCAGCCACGCGGATTGTTGCGGGCTCATGTGCAAATAACGCCCCCCAAGCGATCAGTTGCTTAATTGACATATGCGTTAGGTTAGGTTGGCTGAATAGTGAAAGCAGTAATCGATTTGACGAAGGATAGTCAGCTAATATCTTTGTGTGATAATTATTATAACTATCATTATCATTATCCAGAGATGTCTCCATAAAGGAGGTTGGGGGAGATGGGGGCATAACTATCAATGACCCAAAGGTTTATCTAATTGTTCAATTTCTCTTGTTAGATGGGTATGCAGCCGAACGATGGCAGCCTCAAATAGACCAAATTCTAGAAATTCGTTGGCCCCACTCAACAGTCCTCGTTGCGCTGATAATACTATCTGTTGGTCTTCAATGGCGCCTTTGGCTGCGAATTTTTGCCCTTCGAAAACCTTATTAAGTGATTCAGTATCTTTCTCATCAATATCACTCACAAGATAAGTATGTTGTCGGGTGGTTGACTCATCAATGGGTTCAAGCACCACCACTTGCATACATCCTGGGAAAGTTGAAATGACCACGTTTGGAAACAAATGATATACGTAGGTCAGTCGTCCATCAACGCAGATGTCAGTGCCTTTCTTATTGCGTAATCCTTCTATTGACTGGTAGGGAAAGGCCACACGGCTATTTTCTCCAAAGGCTTCAACCACGGTTAGGTTGTCGTATTGCACGGGGAAAAAAGTATTTTTGTGGGTTTGCCGAATATGATAACCCTCGAGCGAACTTTCGAGATGTAATTTCCAGTTCGCTTTGATTATCTGGCTACCCGAATTCAGCAAACGGAAGCCGTCAGGAATGAGTTTTGGCACACACGCAACATCGTGCTCTATGTTGGCTTGGGAAGTTTGGTTGATGAACACTAAACCATTGCTCACCATACACGCCACAGCAACCAGCCCTCGTGTTGCCTTATCAACATCAGGAAACCCATGTTCGTGGGGAATACTTCGCAGACTTCCATCAAGACTATAGGCCCAGCCATGATAAGGGCATACTAAGGCGCGGGCGCAACCTTGGCCATTGACAAGTTGCACTCCTCTATGGCGACAGGCATTCCTAAAAGCACGCACAATTCCGTCTAACCCGTGTACCGCTATCAAGGGTATTCCCGCTACATCGCGGGCAATATAATCACCAGGTTTGGCAAGGGCGCTCGAAGGACAAAAAACAACAGTGCGGCTTTGCAATATTTTTAGTTCAGCATCAAGTCGTGCTTTCGATCGGTAGTTATCCACCGGCTCCTTCCAGCTTTGATTACCCTTATCTGTCGTGGCGTGGTCGATATGATTGAAAATCTTCTGTACCACTTCAATGTCACTTAAAAGTGGTTTTTTGTCATGGGTATTCATTATCACCTCACACGTTAAATAAAGCAGGATCCCATGCTTTTATAACATATAAATAAACTATGTGTTTAAAATAGTTATATATTGAGTTTTTAAGTTTATCTTTTTAAGGTTTTATGACTATCAAGGCTGTTAGTCATCATGGGTTTTTGAACTTTGACAATAAGCTCGGGTGTTTGGATGTATTTAAAGTGTACTTTTGGGTGGTATTAACTCTCAGGCCTTAAAATCTGCTATAACTAGCTGCACACAATTTCATACACTACGCTAAAAAATATTATTAAAAACATGATTACTATTTCAATTAAAAAAACAGCATGTTTTATTTATTCTTTGATGTGTTATTGCGCCGGAATCGCATCACTGATTTATTTTATTCTGTTTATGAACGATCTTTGGCTGCCACAAACAGTCAACAGTATAGAGCCGTCTGCTTCTTGGGTGACTGTTTTTGTCGCCAATACTTTTGCACTTTTGCTGTTTGGTCTGCAGCACAGCATCATGGCAAGGCCTTATTTTAAAAGTTGGCTGACTCGTTTTATCGATCCGAGTATTGAACGTTCAACCTATGTGCTTGCGACCGCTGTGGCCATTGCAGGTATGTGTTATCTGTGGGTACCTTTTGGCTCAGTTATCTGGCAAGTAGAGTCTGAAATGGGCGTGTATGTGATCCGCGGCATCGCAGTTTTTGGATGGTTATTCCTGTTTTTAGCCACGTTTATGCTCAATCATTTTGAATTATTAGGTCTACGCCAAACCTTTGACCCTTTGCAAGGCAAGGCCGCGCCTGTTGCTGCATTTAAAACGGCAGGGTTTTATAAGATAGTTCGCCATCCTATTCAGACAGGCATACTGATTGGCGTTTGGGCCATACCAGTGTCCACTGCCAGTCACGTGGTTTTTGCCGCAGGCATCAGTGCTTATATATTTATCGGTTTGTATTTTGAAGAACAAGATCTCATCAAAGAATTTGGTGATACCTACTTAGATTATATGCAGCGGGTTAAAAGAGTGGTCCCATTTATTGTTTAGCAGTAAAAAAGCGGATAGCGATATAAGCATTGATTCACTTTATTGATTTCTGTAAGAGCACGCTGCTGCTTGATAAAATTATTAACTGCAAACAACCAAACCAATTAATACCTGTACTTGAGCTATTGATTGGGTATGATCTTAATCTCACTCAGTCATAAGGTTTTTCCACGTTTTGTCAGAAACTTCCACTGAAAATGCTGCTGTCGCCAAATTTGCATTAATCATTGTTTGTATGGGTTCCATTATTGGGCCTTTGGGAATGGCTTCTGTGAATATCGCAATCCCAGATTTAGCCGCTGATTTACAGGCCAATGCTAAGATGGTTTCGTGGCTACCCACTTTGTTTATATTAAGCAGTGTGATTTTTATGCTGCCTGCGAGTAAGTTAGCAGACAATTACGGAAGAAAGCGGATATATGCCTATGGACTGGCTTTAAATGCGTTTTCCTCTTTGATGTGTGGACTGGGAACCAGTATCGAGTGGGTGCTGTTTTGGCGATTTGTTCAAGGTGCTGCGTCGGCGATGATTTTTGGTCCGGGTGTGGCGATTATTACATCAGTTACGCCTTCCCATAAACGAGGGGCAGCTCTTGGTATCGCTGCTGCATGTGTTTATGTTGGATTAACCGTGGCACCAGCAGTCGGTGGTTGGCTAACTGAATTATGGGGCTGGCGTTCGGTCTTTTTCTTTCAGGTACCCATAGTAATGGCACTTTTATTGTTGATTAAAATGCGTTTGTCAGGTGAATGGAAAAATGATGAAAAAACCCGATATGACTGGTGGGGAACATGTATTTTTGCTGTGTTCGCGTCATCCTTAGTATATGGGTTAAGTATGCTACCTAACAGTTTAGGGGGGGTGATACTTGGATTATCAGCTATCAGTCTGACACTTTTTATTTTTCATCAGAGTCGCAGTCGCCGACCACTTATTCGTGTACAAATGTTCCGTGATAATCGTATGTTTTCGATGTCATTAACCACATCATTGTTGATGTATGCCAGTAATTTTCCGCTGATATTTTTGATGAGTTTATATTTACAATATGTAAAAGGTCTCAGTCCTTCAGATGCTGGGCAGGTTATATTGGTTCAGGCATTGTCAATGGCGATAATGGCACCGTTATCTGGCAAGTTGGCTGATAGATTTCAGCCACGGATGGTGGCAACCTTAGGTTGTGTGATTGTTGCATGCGGGCTGTGGGTGTTGAGCAGCATGAATATCCAAACCAGTGTGACTTTTATTACCAGTTCGTTTTTATTAATTGGGATAGGCTTTGGTTTATTTTCTACTCCTAATAATAACGCCATCATGGGCGCTGCTAGGCGTCACGAGGTGGGGGCGGCTGCAGCATCGATGAATCTTGCGCGAACCATAGGCAACCTTTTGGGAATGAGCCTGGTGAATCTTATGGTACATTTTTATTTGGGTAACACTCAGTTTACACCAGAGCAGAATCCAGCACTTATCAAAACAGTAGAGATGGCATTACACATGTCTCTAGCATTTGTTGTCGTAGCATGCGTTATATCAGTTTTACGTGGTCAATCGAGAGCTGACTAATACTTCACTCATTTTGATCTCCTATTGATCTCCTTATGGGGTTCTGTGCGTAATCAAATTTATGAAAAAGCGTGAATTAATTAAACAGCACCTATCTCAGCTCAATTTAAATGAGCTTCTAAAGTATCGACTATTGTTTTGCTCTAGTGAACCGAATGAAGATCTAGAATTGGACATTACCGACTTATTTAAGTATCCAACGCGACTGAAAACCAGCTATGTTGATAATTGGCAAAAGGATGTCCTGAAAGCTTTATTTCACCATATTAATGGCCAGTGTGGGTCATCCAGTCAAATGGATGAAGCGATAAGTGATTTACTATTGAAGCAGATGTATTCAGAAAAAGATAATCGCATATTGGGCCTGTTTGAACATTTCTTGGCTAGCTTGCAAAGCAGTAATGTTGAATTAATTCATGCTTCACTGCACCGTAAATTGGATACGTTAAAATTTTAGTGTTCAGCATAGAATTTCCTCTCCGTTTTTATTTATGGCGGTGTTAAAAATAACCTGACACTCAAAAGAACTCTTGTCATCACTCGAGATACTCATCCTTAAGTGGAGCCTTATCAATCATTTCCCCCGGTAATACTTCATTCTGACTTCTGACCTTTTAGATAATTAAACGTCCGGCGCTATGGATCAGCCGAGAGTTTTAGTGCTCAGTAATGTACTTGGTAATAACGTGTTTTTATCTGGCCAAAATTGGCATTCTGCTTTTTAGCTAATGCGCATTTAGTCGAATATTAAAAAGTGATATGGATCAATGTCAGTAAAATTTCACACAATACAATGGTGTTACCAAGAAAACTGACATAAAAGGTTTATCACATGCAATTAGACAAACATACCTTAGTTAACGATTTCCCCAAACACCAGCACACCATCCGCCACCTAAAGATGAACGATAATCATTTTGCGAAATTGTTTGACGCTTATCATCAATTAGATAGCGAAGTTCATCATATTGAAGAAAATAATGAGCCTGTTTCGGACGAATATTTAGACTCTCTAAAAACGCGAAGGGTCCACCTCAAGGATCAATTGTTTAACTTAGTGATAAAAGCAGAAAAAGCACTGTAATAAGGTATGTTTGAACTGTTTTTTTGGAATATTCTGTGCCATTAGGACCTTTTAATATGGATTGATATTACATGGGCTTTTCAATGGTCTTGATACACTCATGGCTACAAGAATAGGGTACAACATATCTAGCCGGATAAATCAGCGCGCTGTGATTTTGCTCAGCTAGGAGTGGCGGGTATTTGAAAATTCAACTAGGTAGTCCCAACGGTAAACGGAATTTGACTTGTGAATGAAATCGAAATCACTGCGTTTTTTCATGAAAATACTAATACAATCAGCTATTTAGTAGTCGATGGGGAAACATCTTACTGTGCCATTATCGATCCTGTACTGGATTATGACTCTGCATCAGGTCGCACTAGTACCGTTTCTGCTGACAAAATTGTCAATCATATTGTCAAAAATGACTATAACGTAGAATGGATATTAGAAACCCATGCTCATGCTGACCATTTATCATCAGCGTATTATTTACAAGGTATTTTGGGGGGCAGTATTGGTATTGGAGAACACATATGCCGTGTTCAAAAAACCTTTAAATCTCTTTTTAATTTAGAAAACGAATTTAAAACCGACGGTAGTCAGTTTGATCATCTTTTTACACATGAACAAATCATTAAATTAGGTCATGTGGATATCACAGTGCTGCATACACCAGGGCATACTCCTGCGTGTGTATCCTACCTAATCGAAGATAATGTTTTTGTGGGTGATACTTTGTTTATGCCAGATTATGGCACCCCGAGAACTGATTTCCCCCTTGGCAGTGCAACGATACTCTATCATTCGATTCAAAGAATCCTGTCACTCCCCAGCTCAACAAAAATGTTTGTTGGGCATGACTATAAAGCCCCAGATAGGGATGTGTTTGCATGGGAAACATCAGTGCTTGAACAGCAACGTAACAACGTGCATGTTCAAGCTGGTGTGTCAGTAAATGAGTTTGTCGATATGCGAAATACCAGAGATGCTACCTTGAGTGTTCCGCGTTTGTTGCTACCTGCGATCCAGGTTAATATCAGGGCAGGAGCAATGCCACCAAAAGAGTCGAATGGCCATGTCTATTTAAAAATCCCTTTAAACATAATGTAGAGTCTCTGAATTGAATGTTTTTATTGTACTAGGCGCTGTTTTGATAGGTTTGAGTTTAGGTTTGCTAGGCTCGGGTGGTTCAATTATTACCGTACCGCTGCTCATTTATGTCGCAGACGAACCTGCCAAACTTGCCATTGCGGAATCACTTTTTATCGTAGGCTGCATATCTGCCTTTGGCAGTATCTCTTATATCAAACGCGGATTAGTCAGTTGGAAATTTGTTTTGCTATTTGGTTTGCCCAGTATGTTCGGTACATACTTTGGGGCGTGGACATCACAGTTTGTTTCTGGTGAATTTCAGTTACTGACCTTTTCAATTGTTATGCTAATTGCCAGTCGTTCAATGTTTTCGCCCGTAACGTCAACTAGCAGCGAGGTGGCGGCGTCGCGTAATCTGTTTGTTATGAGCGCTGGTATCTTAGTGGGTGGTATCGCTGGTTTTGTTGGGGTGGGTGGCGGATTTTTGATTGTACCTGCTTTGTTTTTACTTGGGAAATTAGCCTTTCAACAAGCTATTGGCAGCAGTTTAGTCATCATTATGATGCAATCCTTTATGGGTTATCTCAAATACCAAAATGTACTTCAACAATTTGCTTTGACGATGAACTGGAAAACCGTTTTGGTGATCGTGTTTATGGGGATTTTAGGCTCAATGTTAGGCGTGCGCATCATGGATAAAATTCCGCAACAACAGGTAAGAAAGCTTTTTGCCATAGTGTTAGTTGTACTGGGCATATATATATTTGGCACAACAATTTATGACATTTTCTAAACAGGCATTAAGTATGAAAAAAGTATCAAGTAATTTTTCTATATCCGGTCCCATAGATGATGAGGCTTTAGAAGCGCTCAAAGCGCAAGGTGTCACCAAAATTGTCAATGTTAGACTAGATGATGAAGAGCCAGGGCAAGAAAACGCAGAACAGTTGGCTATTAAGGTGCGCTCCCATGGTATCGAATATGTGCACATACCGGTAAAAGCAAACAGTTATTCACAGAAAGATATAGCAGCATTTTTTAAACAATTAGCCACTGGAGATGACAAGGTACATGCTTTTTGCCGCACCGGTAATCGTGCCATTCATCTTTGGGCATTGGCTAACGCTCATTCTGAAACATTGAAATATATCGAAAACCAGTGTGAGAAAAGTAATTGTAATATCAGCGCTGTCAAAGCGCTAATGCAAGACATAGAGCGTGAAAAGGTCTGGCTTGGTGCCAATATTTAATCATAACGACAATACTTGTTTTTTATGATGGTTTGCCAACCGGCACATCATCACTGAAAGCCTATTTTAAGAAAATTGTGTTGCGGCTTAGATCATACTCATTTATTGCCCATTCTGACATTAAAAATTAACAGCTCATGATTACAGCCACACAAATCGACCTCTATGTTGTATGTGCGGATGTGCGAATGAAAGAAACGGGTCCTATGAGCCATATCTCCTGTTTGCCGGGAGTCCACTTGTCTTTGAAAGTGTTCGACTGCGGTTCAACATAACATGTTATTATGACATCCTATTATTGAATATTTAAATTGATATCCATGAACGATAGCACCCAAAATAAAAGCCACAAAAGTCCTCAGCAATCTGCTGATTCCAAAATTCATGGCGTGGGTCGTTTAACTATTGATGCAGTATTAGCTGTCACTGACATAGTTGAATCATTGCATAGCCGCATAAGTCCACTTTCAGGGTTACATAAAAAATCTGAAGAGGAACCGCTTTCAGGTATAAGCGGATTGGTGTATCGCAATATCCGCAATGTGACGCAATGGGTAGGTAAGAATATTGATGTACCTCTTGAGGCTATAAACAAAACCTTAGCCTCTGAGCCTGATTCTGCCTCGGCACAGACTCTACTTGCGGCATTAAACGGTGTGTTAGGAGATTATCTGTTTGTGCGTGATAATCCTTTAGCTATTCTTATGCATTTTCGAAGAGATGGCCAAATCCTCACTGATGAACAACTCATAGAGATCATCAATCAAAGTAATGGCACACTGCTGATCATGGCTCATGGTTTGTGTATGAACGACATACAGTGGTGCCGAGAGGGTCATGATCATGGCGCGGAGTTGGCAAAAGAGTCGGGTATGGCAGCCATCTACTTGCATTATAATTCTGGGCGGCATATTTCTGACAACGGCAAACAGTTTGCCGCTTTGTTGGAATCTTTGGTGCAGGTAACAGATAAAAAGTTAGACATCAATATATTAGCCCACAGTATGGGGGGATTGGTATCCCGCAGTGCTTTTCATGTGGCACAAAGTAGTGGCCATAAGTGGCCCGAACGACTCAACAAATTAGTGTTTTTAGGGACTCCACACCATGGAGCTGCTCTTGAAAAAGCCGGTAACTGGATTGATTTAATTTTAGGGGCTCACGCATACACTGTTCCGTTTGCACGCCTGGTGAAAGTGCGCAGCGCTGGGATCACTGATTTACGTTATGGCAATGTGCAGCAATCCGATTGGCATACTACCGAACGCTTTGAGTTTAGCGGTGATCAACGGCAACCTGTGCCCTTGCCTGATTCAGTATGCTGTTTTGCAGTAGCAACGAGTGCTAAGGAAAGTATCCATTACCCCTTAGGTGATGGGCTGGTCAGGATAAAAAGTGCATTGGGCGAGCACCGAAATTCAGTGTTTCATTTACAGTTTCCCGAAACGCATAAATGGGTCGGTACTCACATTAATCATATGCAGCTGTTAAATGATCCTGAGATTTACCAAGTATTGAGAACCTGGTTTGAGATACATTAATTCGTCATTTTTTATATCTGATTCTTATTTTTTAAAAACATGGCATTAAATAGAGATTTTACGAGTGATTGACGTTGCAATCTTAGCGACAGCATTGAGTATGGATGCATTTGCCGTTTCAATCGGCTTGGGTGCGAAGCATACTGATAAAACCCTATCTCTTGCCATTATGGCTGGACTATATTTTGGTTTTTTCCAAGGATTAATGCCGTTGATTGGCTACCTAGGAGGCAAAGAAGTGTTTGGTTGGCTTGAAGCATATGCAGCCTGGATAGCATTTTTTCTGCTTCTTATCATTGGTAGCAAAATGATTTATGAGTCTTTTTCAGGGGGCATTGAAAAAGATATAGTCAAAATAACCCATAAAGTGATGTTCGCTCTCGCTGTAGCAACCAGTATAGATGCTTTAGCTGCAGGTTTTACACTTACCATACTGGATGTAAATCCATTTGTGGCCTGTGCAATAATAGGACTGACCACACTGGTTTTTAGTGGAATGGGCATCTTTGTTGGCGCAAAAAGTGGCACTTGGCTTGAAAGTAAAGCTGAGCTATTCGGTGGCATAGTGTTGGTATTAATAGGTTGCAAATTGCTTTTTGCTTGAGTGATTAAAGGGTAACCTGGCAACATCAAATTATAAGGCTATTAACAAGTTCCTGCATTTTTCAGATCCTATCACCAATTTTATTCTAACTTGTGCCAAATTGCATTAAATCAACGCTGTTCACTTCTGTGCTTTATTGTAATATCTAACGAACTAAAAGACTTATTTTACCGTAGTCTTTCATGGATTTTTCTTTTTTAATTTTTAGGAGCCGCTATGCATCTTTGGCGTTGGGTATGGACATTTTTGTTTTGTTTGATTGTGGTCAGTATATTGGGTTTTGTGAAGTTTAATCAGATAAAAGCGGCCATTGCTTTTGGTGAGTCTTTTCCCGAACCTAGTGAGACTGTGCATAGTATTGTAACCAAACAGAGCCAGTGGCAATCTAGTTTAATTGTTATGGGTGAGGTTGTGGCGACTCGAAGCCTAGATCTGCGTAATGAATTAGCTGGCGTCATAACCAAGGTGGGATTTGTTTCAGGTGGTAAAGTGACCAAAGGTTCGCTGTTATTACAATTAGACGTGGAAAATGAAGAGGCACAATTAGCTGCGTTAACCGCACAAGTGAGTATAGCGCAGTTGGAGGTCAATCGATTTTCAGAGCTGATCAAGAGTAATGCTTCTAGCCGCGAGCAACTTGACAGAGCTAAGGCCCAATTAGCTATCGCTCAAGCCGATGTGCAAGCTTTACAGTCAACTATTACCAAAAAGACATTGCTGGCGCCTTTTGATGCAATGGTTGGGTTACATCAACTTGAAGTCGGAAGTTATTTGTCAGCCAATACTTTCATCACTCGTTTGGTGAGTGATAGTGACGCTGTTTGGGTGGACTTTTCAATACCTCAAGAGCACGCTAATTTAGCCAAGGGAGATGTTGTTCAAGTAAGCTCAGACGCTTTGTTAACTGATGTGTATGACGCTAAGGTTATTGCACTAAGTCAGGAAATAGATGTAACTTCAAGAAACTTGCGTGCAAGAGCTTTGTGGCTTAATCCCCCTAAGCTGATTAAACCGGGTGCGTTAATTGAAGTGAAACTATCAATTGGCAACAACCTTAATATAGTCAGAGTACCCAGTGTAGCGGTGCGTTACGATGCGTTTGGCACCTATGTATTTATCTTGAATAAAGATAAAAATGGGGATTGGCGTGCAACACGTCAAAGTATAGTGGTGCAGGCCAACGTTAACAAAACTGCCATCGTCTCGGATGGCCTGACCCTTGGTCAGAATATTGCCTCAATAGGGTCATCTAAACTCAGAGAAGGCATATTAGTCAATATCGCTCCCTCAGAGGAAGGGAATGCCGTTAATGAATAAGAACCAAGGCGAGTTGCTGATTAGCGAGGAAGATACCCAACCTTCTATTATGGATGTGTTTTGTCGGCGTCCAATTGTGGCCATTGTTTTATCTTTGGTATTAGTGCTGGTGGGTATTCGTGCATCAATCGATTTACCCGTTTTACAATTTCCTAAAATCGCCAGCGCTTCATTACAAATTACCACGCCTTACATCGGTGCATCCGCTGATGTGGTGCAAGGCTTTATTACCGAGCCTATCGAGCGTGCGGCTGCGTCAGTTCCCGGTGTCGATTATATCGACTCGAATACTACCCTGGGTTTAAGTACTGTTAACGTTTGGCTGAAGTTGAATGAAGACAGCACCGATGCATTGGCCGAGCTGTCTGCAAGACTTGATCAAATTCGCTTCGAGTTGCCAGAAGGAGCTGAAGATCCCTCTGTACAAGTTGTCAGAGCCGACAGACCCTTTGCGGTATTTTATCTCAACGTTCAATACGATGAAGAAAATGCGGGGATGTCACGCTTAGAAGTGACCGATTATTTATCTAGGCGTGTTGTGCCAAATCTATCAACCATTATCGGTGTGCAAAGAGTGGGACTTGAAGGCAGTCGTTCACCTGCTATGCGAATATGGCTTGATACTAAAAAAATGGCCGCGTTTAATGTGGCTGCCGATGATGTGGCCAATGCACTGCGTAATAACAACTTGATTGCCACCATAGGTGCAAGCGAGAACAATCAACAACGTATTGCCTTAGTTACCGACAGTTCTTTGACCAATGTAGAGGCATTTAAGCAGCTTATTGTGCGTGAAGTGAATGGTGCACAAATTCGTATTAGCGATATCGCTAAAGTAGAACTGGGCGAAGTAGAAGGGCAAGTGACCGCACGTTTTGATAAAGAAACCACCATTTTTATATCTGTCTGGCCATTGCCTGGTGCAAACGAAATTGATATCGGCGATAGGTTGTATAAAAAGCTCGACAGTATCAATCAAACATTACCCAAGGGCCTGTCTATTACCAGTGGTTTTGATGGCACCTTATACATGCGAAACGCGCTGCAAGAAATTTTTATCACGCTAGCCGAGACCATTCTTTTAGTCGGTATTGTGGTGGTGGTCATGATGGGCTCTTTTCGTACCGCCCTTGTACCACTGATTACTATTCCTATCTCAATTTTGGGCGCCATTGCGGCCATGACACTGATGGGGTTCACACTTAACTTATTAACCGTCTTAGCCATAGTGTTATCGGTGGGGCTGGTGGTAGACGATGCCATAGTGGTGGTGGAAAATGTAGCTCGTTACATGCGCAGTGGCATGAGCAGAATGCAAGCTGCGCTAATTAGTTCGCGGCAATTATTAGCTCCGATCATCAGTATGACCATCACCTTGGCTGCTGTTTATGCACCCATTGGTTTGTTGTCTGGGTTAACAGGCGCCTTGTTCAAAGAGTTTGCTTTTACCCTAGCGATTGCCGTATTAATTTCAGGATTTGTGGCGGTGACCCTGTCGCCCATCATGAGTGCCTATGCTTGCCCTGAAGGAGGCAAAGAAGGCAAGTTCACACTTAAAATCAATGCTGGTTTTGCACGTTTACAGCAGTGGTACGGTAAAGTGTTGTTACGCACCATAGATTTTAAAGCGCAAGTATTAACCGGAGCGGTGTTTTTGGCTCTGTTGAGTGTGCCTTTTTATTTATTGTCGCTCAAAGAACTTGCACCCACTGAAGATCAGTCGAGTATTACAGTCATTGTCGAAGCAGCACCCGAGTCATCTTTGCAATATACCACTGAACATATGGACGATGTGGTAGATATGATGAAGCAACTCGATGGTAGTCAGTTTATGTGGCAAATTATCAATCCTGTTGGTGCCTTTGGGGGAATTGAATTTGTACCATTAAAAGACCGCAGCGAAGGGGTACAAGATATATTTTGGAAGGCTTTTGGTGCACTGTCATCGGTGCCCGGTTTAAAAGCATTTCCAGTATTGGACTCAGCTTTACCTACGTCCGGTAATTTCTCTGTTGAAATGGCGGTATTAAGCACTGACACATACCAAGACATGAAAGTTTACGCTGATAAAATGGTGGCCGCGGCTATGGCCAGTGGTAAGTTTTTATTCGCCGAAACAGATTTGAAAATCGATTTACCCCAAGCGCGATTTTTATTAGATCGACAACGCATAGCGGATTTAGGCATGGATCTGGCGAGTGTCAGCCGCCAGTTAGATGTGATGTTATCTGGCAATTTTGTGAATCGATTCAACAAAGATGGTCGTGCTTATCGCGTTATACCGATGGTGGATGAGGACCAACGAGTGAATCCCGACGCTATATTAGACTTGCAAATCCGCACACCCAGCGGCGCCCTGGTCGCTATTCGGTCTATCGCTAAACTTGAAACCGAAGTGGCGCCCAGAGTGTTAGTTAAGTTTCAACAGAAAAATGCCTTTCGTATTTATGGCGAGGTTATCCCAGGCACAACAAAAGAGCAGGGGCTCAGTGCCCTAGAACAAGCCGCGGCTGAACTATTACCCACAGATTACAATATTGACTATGCGGGCGAGTCACGGCAAATTCGCTTAGAAGGCAATTCTCTAGAAGGGGTGCTTCTAGTGGCATTGGTATTTGTTTTTTTAGTTTTGGCTATTCAGTTTAATAGCTTTCGAGACCCCCTTGTGGTGTTGCTGGGCTCAGTGCCTTTGGCACTTGCCGGGGCGATGATGTTCACGTTTCTTGATTTCACCACTATCAATATTTACTCCCAAGTGGGCTTTATCACATTGGTCGGTCTGATAGCTAAAAATGGTATTCTGATCGTGGAGTTTGCCAATCATATGCAGATGCAAGGGTACGCTAAAATTGAAGCCATTCAGCTCGCGGCACAAACACGATTACGTCCTGTATTGATGACAACTGCCGCTACAGTACTAGGACACTTTCCTTTGGTCTTAGTGAGTGGTGCAGGGGCTGAAGCCAGAAATAGCATTGGCATAATTTTGGTTGCTGGTATGTTAGTTGGCACCGTGTTTACGCTTTTAGTATTGCCAAGCGTGTATATGGTTTTAGCGTCAAATCACACTAAAGATAAGCACCTGAAAGTCGCTGCTGCAGAGGTGGCATAAGAGGCATAAGTGGCATAAGTGGCATAATTCACATAAATGGCTAACACTTGATGAAGGTTTTATATCACTCATTCAACTGATGCCTTTTTTGATAATGCGCGGGGTGTAATCAAGGTTAAACTAAACAAATTGCAGTCTCACGCAGACTGTTATTTGGGGCTTGGTATATGGTCAACGTGTTCTTCAACGCTGTTCATATTCATTGAGTATGAGCATTGATAAAAAATGGCGCGAGGGCTTGCTAGGTTATCGATAAAGTTTGATTTCTGACTGCTGTTGGAGTTTGCTTAGACCAACGTTTGAAAGCTCTTCGGAAGTTTGCCGCATCACTGAAACCCAAAAGTGACGCTATTTCATTGATGGTTAGCTGTGTACCGGTTAAATATTCATGAGCAAGTTTATTCCTAACTTGATCGAGTAATTGTTGGAACTTATAACCCTCTTTAGCTAAGCGGCGCTGCAGGGTGCTTTCACTCATATGTAATTGATTGGCCACTCGCATACTCGTTGGAAATTCTGTTCCGGACTGTAAAAGCACTTCTTGTACTCGCTCGCTTATCATCCCTCTATGAGTATCTCTGGATAATAGCCTGTCACACTCTCTTCGAAAAATATCTCGCGCCACAGGATTGGCGGTCACAATAGCCAAATTTAGACTGGTTTCATCAAAGCTCAACACACTTCTAGTGCTGTTAAATTTTACCTTTGAACCAAATAATTGTTGATAAGGAGCTTTGTCGTATGGCACATCATATTGAAATTCCACATGCACTGATGCTCTGCCTTTTGGAATGAGAGTATTTCCGCTTCGCATAATGGCAGCATAAAGCAGTTCAATATAAAACCTTTCTAAGTTATCGGGTAAATGGGGGGCTTTAATGATGACTTCTACGCGGTTTTCCCGAGACAACATTTTGACATCTATACTGGGTAATAATGCTTTGTTATATCGCAGCATCAACTTCAATGCGTCGCCGATCGTGGTACTGGTAATAATCGCATATCCAAAAATGCCCTGGGATGAAATATCCATGCTCGATCCAACCAGTAAGCCAAGTTGACTATCTCTGCTCATTTCAATCGCATTGTTTGAGATGATATCCAGTTGTTGAGCCGTTAGATTCAGCTCTTTTTCAAGATCAACGTCCCTAATGCCTGAATTATATAACAGACACTCTGCCTCTGGTTTTCCTGCTTTGAGCACTTTAATTAACGTTTTTATATAATATGCATGCATGTTGGATAATCAATTCTATGCGTAAGTTGATGGTATTTAACACCATGATTGATGGTATTTAACCCTTTGTTTGTTAATGGGTCAATTATAATCACTATTAAAATTTTTGAAAGCTACCGAATAAACACAGGTAAACAGCATGCCAATATACAAAGCACCTTTAAGAGATATTAAATTTTTAATGAGGGATGTATTAGATTATTTTCCTCATTATGAGTCGTTAGCAAATGGGGCAGATGCAACCCCCGAAATGGTCGACGCTATTTTAGACGGTATCTCAACCCTAAGTGAGGAAGTCTTGGCACCACTCAATTTGTCTGGTGACAAAGAAGGCTGCCATTTTAATGAAGGCGTGGTGACAACTCCCAAGGGGTTTAAAGAGGCGTATAAAGCCTATGTCGATGGTGGTTGGCAAGGTTTATCTTTCCCTGAACAGTTCGGTGGTCAAAACCTACCCACATCAATCAACTTAATTAAATCAGAGCTCATCGGCAGTGCCAACTGGTCTTTTTCGATGTACCCAGGGCTAAGTATGGGGTGTATCAATACCATTTTAGAATATGGTTCAGACCTACAGAAAAAACAATTCATGGCCCCACTAGTGAGTGGACAGTGGACAGGTACTATGTGCCTCACTGAACCCCAATGTGGAACTGATCTGGCGCAAGTAAAAACAAAAGCCGAGTTAAACGCAGAAGATGGAAGTTACCGATTGACGGGCACCAAAATATTTATTTCGGCTGGTGAACATGATTTAACAGATAATATTATCCATATTGTTTTAGCGCGTATTCCTGGCGCGCCCAAAGGGACAAGAGGCATTTCATTATTCATTGTTCCAAAGATAAACATTGATCATGATGGGCAGTTAACCGACAGAAATACCGTACATTGTGGCTCCATAGAGCACAAGATGGGTATTCGTGCTTCATCCACATCGGTGTTAAATTTTGATGGCGCCACGGGGTACTTGATAGGCAAAGAGAATGAAGGTTTACAAGCCATGTTTACGTTTATGAATACGGCTAGAATTGGTACTGCGCTTCAAGGCGTGTGTCATGCTGAAGCCTCATTTCAAGGCTCACTCGCTTATGCCAAAGAGCGCCAATCTATGCGGGCTTTATCAGGTAAAAAACAACCCGAATCCACTGCCGATGCGATTATCTGGCACCCTGACGTGCGTAAAATGTTATTAACTCAACGAGCTATTGCTGAAGGCGGTCGAGCGATGATTTTTCATGCCGCAAAAATTGCTGATAAAATGTTTAATGCGACCGTTGCTGGTGATACTAAGAAACAGCAAGCTTATGATGATGAGTTGGGGTTTTATACGCCTATCCTCAAAGGCTTTATCACTGAATTAGGATTAGAGTCTGCAAATCTAGGTATACAAGTGTTTGGTGGGCACGGTTATATTCATGAACATGGCATGGAACAAATCGCTCGTGACGCTAGAATAGCGACTCTCTACGAGGGCACAACAGGTATACAAAGCCTCGATTTATTAGGCCGTAAAGTGCTGATGTCAAACAAAGGACAATCCATTCGTGACTTTAGCAAAGTGATATTTTCATTCGCTAAACCGCACTTATTCTCACGTGGTCCTGTTGGTAGTATGGCTCGCACGTTATGCAAACGTGCAATAGAGTGGAACATCATGACACTGCGAATTATGCTAGGCGCGGCTAAAGACCGGGAATTGGTTGGGTCAGCGTCAGTGGATTACCTCATGTATTCTGGTTATGTGATGATGGGGTATTTTTGGGCTTTACAAGCTGAAAAATCGGCCGCCTTACTTGAAAATGGTAAAGGTGAAGAATCAAATGATTTCTATACCTCAAAAATTCAAACGGCGGAGTTTTATTTTGACCGTTTACTTCCAAGAGCCTCTGCTCATAAACAATCTGCCGTGTCTTCGACAAAATCATTGATGCAAATGGACAACGAGCATTTTAACTTTTTATAAGGCGTCAATTTAGTATTCTAAAACGCTTACATTTGTAAATCACAGAATAATGACTGGCTACACACCCGCCATGGAATGTATTTCAAGGCGGGTGCTTTCGATACCGCATCAATGAGCAGGAAGTTAAAACAGGTAATCTTAAACACAAGCATTCAAAACCACCGGGGTCAGGTTTTCCAGGTTTTGACCCCGATATTCACCAAAATCAAATGACTTTTACTGTTCAACGAACTTGATCCCGCAGGTTTGGTGGCAATTGACACCAACATGCCTTTATGACTGTAAAATGAGTCCGTTATAAATGGTGTGGAATATCCATGTTCTGATGTAGCACTCTAATTATTTGTATATGACTGATTGTATCTATATAAATAACCAAGTGGCTTCTAAAGGGGGCTAATCTTACAGATGGCTGAAAATCACGCCGCATCGCAAATTTTTCAGGGAAATCAGTCGATGTCTGTATGAATACGCCAAGAGAATCTAGATAGTGATCTGCGCTAACCGCGCCCCAATTACTTTCTCCATATAACCATATGTCTATGAGATCTTCTTTGGCGATCTTAGATAAATTTACGGTCAAGATTTTTTCCCAGACCGTGCTCGTGCCAATACTTTAATAGAGTCCATATCTAGTGTACCGGCGTCGCCGCTAGAAAGACCCTCGCTTATTGCTGTTTGGAGAGCTTGCTGTTTAAGTTTTAGGTATTCTTTCGCAGATATTAGCACGCCTTGTTCTTTACCATTGCGTGTTATGGCAATAGGTGTAGATTGTGCATTCATTAACAAATCCCCAAAATTATTTTTTGCTTGTGTTGCAGTTATGCTTTTCATAATACCTTCTGTATTTACATGATCCGCTTTAAATATTAGCTAAAATAGCTAAAATAGCTAAAATAGACAATAATTTGTTTATCAATTAACGGCAGTTTACTGCTAGTTTAAGCCAAGTAATGGGTGGCTCGGCTGCGTCTGTTTATGGTACAAAGTGTTGATTCAATAGAAAGCCCTGACTGTTGGCACATGCAGCTTTGTTGGCCTTGAAAGGCAAGTGAAAGGCAAGTGAAAGGCAAGTGAAAGGCAATTGAAAGGTGGAGCTTGTCCCACCAAATTGCTTCCTAATATCGTTAAACGTTAGATTGGTTGTGTGAGTCACTGATTAAACCTTTATACAACATAGCCACGTTACAGCGTGCGTATTTCTGCCCGTAATCTTGCATGATCGTTTTGTCATGCTCAAAGCCATTCTTTTCGTATAGATGGATAGCCGCTTCACATTTTGAGTTAGTCAATAAAAATAGCTTTTTGATACCCAGTGACTTAGCTTCATTGAGTACGTGCTGTAGTAAAATTTCGCCAACTTTAAGCCCTCTTGTAGATTTTAATACTCCCATTTTAGTCAGCTCAAAGTGGTTGTCGCCTTTATTCAAAAACGCACATGTACCCACAATACCGAGCGCAGGGTGTTTGGCAAACCAAATTTTACCGCCTTGATTGATAATATGGCTCTGTGGATCTTCGAGTACTTGTTTATCGACAGTTTCTAACACAAACATATCGTCAATCCATTGTTTGTTAATGATTTCAAAATGGTGGGCGAGGGCAGATTCAAACGGCTTAATGACGACTTGGGTTTGCATATTGTTCTCTATCATTCAATTACATAATCCAATATATAAGTCGTTATGTGAAATGCAAGCAAACGCTATGCGGTGATGGTTCTTTTGCATTAAAAAGTGGCTAGGGTGCCACTTAACCATCCTGGCATCATCTTTAAACATTGGCTTGCTGGTAGTTTACTCAACCTAGACGAGATTGACAGGCGCTGGCATTGATAAGTGAGAACATTGACACCTTAAAAATCACGGCCCCTTTCATGTTTTATCCATCACATACCTAAATATCTACAAACGATTATTTATTATATTAGGCGCTTGAAGGGTAACTAAATAACACTTTTAGTTTTGCTTTAAGGCCTTTTGAATTAAGTGTGGTTTTAGCCAAATAAGCCCATTGGTGAAAGGTAATGGTGAATGGGTTGTGAGTATTTAGCTGACCAATAATGCCGTACTTGCAGGGTTTTGATGCGTCTTCCTCAGCAAAAGTACCAAATAATTTATCCCAAATAATAAGCACCCCTGCAAAGTTTTTATCTAGATAACCTTTATTAATCGCATGGTGCACTCGGTGGTGCGAAGGTGTATTAAATATTTTTTCAAACCAGCCTAATTTATTCACTGTTTGAGTATGTACAAAAAATTGATAGGCCAAATTAAGTGCCACGACCGTAAAGACAGTGATGGGGTCAAAACCCAGTAATATCATAGGCATCCAAAACACCCACATACCCGCAATGGGATACATTAAGCTTTGTCTAAATGCAGTGCTAAAGTTCATTTTAGTCGAGCTATGATGCACCACATGCGCAGCCCATAACCAGTGAATATGGTGCGACGCTTTATGAAACCAATAATATAAAAAATCTTGCAATATAAAGGCAACCAAAATACTGATGGCTGAAAGCTCTATATCAAATAATCGATACCCATACAGCCAATAAAAAAACGGCATTAATAAAAGTAGAGCAATCGCCTCTGAGCCTTGGTGCATAAGTGCGAGTGCAGTATTGGCCAAGCTATCCTTTATATCGTAATAGCGCCTATGTTTAATAAATTCATAACTGATAAACAGCATAAATACGGGGCTTAGGGCGAGTAAAATGATTTCAATGGTCATAGGGCACCATCTTTAAAGTGAGAGGCTAATTTTTTGAGTGCTTGGGTGATATCTTTTTTAATGAAAAACCCAAGTACAATACTGGGTATCCACCATGGCGCTTCACAGCTTATGTTGTAGGTGATGTCAGTTGTCGGCACTGCACTACTATTGCTGGTATTAAAATATATATCGCCACGGTGATGGGCCACAGGTTTATTGCCCATTATTTGATAACTAATATGACAGTCATCTGCGCTAATGATCTGCTCTTGAAATTGGCTGCCAAGCATACTGACTTGCCTAATCGAGCCTTTGCCACCGCTTATATCACCTGCATTTTGGGTTTTTAAGAGTAAAAACCTAGCATTAAAAAATCGATGTAAATGTTCATGTTCAAGCAAAGTGTCTCTGACCTGTGAGGGCATTGCGGCAACACTTTGTTTTAAGCTTATCGATATCATATTGACAACAGACACTATTTTTCAATCAAACTAGCATAAAAAGATATGCCATAACAGTTTTGCTAATTCGCTAACATTTTTTAGCTTTAGGCGACATGAGCATATTTGCCCATGCTTTGTCTCAATATTGAAAACCCATACTTGCTAATGGGTTTCATTACCCAATTGAAAATAATGTCCAATATGGCTACATTGCGTTCATCAGAAACTACTCAGCGCTACTTTTTATAGCTGACAGCCAATACCGAACTGTAAAACCGCAACCTTGATGGTGGAATGTTAATGGACAATCGTTCACCCAAACGGGTTGGTTTTCATTTCAACATATCTGTTTGAAATACCAGCCAGCGAGTTTGGGTAGGTTGATTGCTTCAGTTATCTAGTTACTTATTATTTACTTGTGACTGCCGTCACACATAGGCTGAGATGCTGTCGATTTGCAGCCACAAAAAAACACTTTCTTGGAGTCGGTTGCCGTGTACTTCACGGGTGTAAAACCTGTACCGCCATGTGAGCCATCACAAAAAGGTTGTTTGCCACTTTTACCACAAGAGCACCAATAGTAATTTTTACCCGATTCTACTTCTACTGCATATGGTGTATCAGATGCTCGAATTGCCTCACTCATCATTCATTCCTCATCATTGTTGGATAGTGTTACGCCACGCATATTGGCATATAAGTTGTACTTTTTTAATCATATTGTTAGTCAAACTGATATAACGTTAATCTTACTGCTGCTTTGCATAGTCTGCATAGTTTGCATAGTTAGCATGATTGTTTGGTAACAGCGGCCTTGTCTCGCCCACTTTCATGGTCCACAGCTCGTTGTTGGATAAACCCCTATCCGCTGCTGATTGTTTAAAACGTATCCCAGCAGAAAACATGGGTTCGTCTGACAAACTGCTGACTGTTCCCCAATGAGAAGCAATCAAGGTCTTTGCTCGCACATCTATTCCAATGGAAACCGCTTCTTCGGGAGTGGTATGTGACATCCACATCAACTCCCTAGGTTCATAAGCCCCTATGGGTAAAATAGCATAATCAAACGAGCCATATTTATCACCAAGATTTTTAAATATGCTGCCTGAGTACCCTGTATCGCCAATAAAAAGAATACGTTGTTGGGCACTATTAATTACCCAAGAAGCCCATAAGGTTTCATTATGATCCGCTATACTGCGAGCAGAATCATGTACTGCCGGCTCTGCAGTCATTTCTATGCCTTCAACAGATACCGACTGTCCCCAATCTAACTCAGTGACCTTACTATACCCTCGCTCGATAAAAAAAGGTTTAAGCCCTAAAGGCACCACTATATGAATATCATCTTTGTTTTTTAAATTACTAACCGTTTCATCATCCAAATGGTCATAATGGTTATGTGAAACAATCACAATATCTATTGAAGGCAATGAATTGATAGGGAGCGGCGACGCAACAAGTCTTGTTGGCCCTGCCCATGAAACTGGACTGGCGTATTTTGAAAGAAAAGGATCAGTCAAAATCGTTTTGTTAGCCACTCTTATGAGAAAACTAGCGTGCCCCAACCAGGTTATACTGTCGCTTTCAATTGAGTCTAGAAGCTCAATCGACTCCCGCTCAGACAATGTATGTCCACCAGGAATATCAGGCACAAATACCGAACCCCAAACCCTTCGTAAATAGAAAAGCAAACCTTTAGGCGCCGCCGTTTCCACAAACGGATAGTTTTGATATCCAACACTAGTATGATGTTTTGGGATATGACTGGATGAAATTGGCTCTGAACTTTCAAAGGGTGTTGAGGTACACGCAAACAAGATAGCCAATGCTAAAATTGAACAAATAAACACATTAGCGTATTTCATTATCGCTCTCTAAAAATTGCATCATATTAATATCTGAAAACGTCATGTGTTTAAATTTCCGGCTGTTATTATTTCATCATACGAAATTTATCGTACACATTATAAATGCGAATTTTACATGTAAATGATATTTTTATTAGGGGTGCTCTTCGGGTTGCAGATAAAGGATAAAAAACTAGGCACATAATAAACTGTTTTTGTCAGACAGTGGATAGACTTACTATGCCTTTTACACCGATTAATTACATTTTTTGACCGTTATCTGTTCTCAGTTTCATTTGCACATTGCGAGCGCGCTATCCAAGTGGTACAAATTCATCATTGTTAATAATTCAATTAAATTCAATTAAATGATCCACGTGCCTAAACAAATACTGACCACTGAACAAGCCATGCGTTACAACCGGCAAATAGTCTTGCCTAACTTCGACTTAGACAAACAAGAAGTGCTACTTAACGCCAAAGTGCTCATTGTTGGGGTAGGGGGCTTAGGTTGTGCTGCTGCACAGTATTTAGTTGCCGCGGGGGTTGGTGAGATGACATTAATCGACGATGATCACGTTGAAAAAACCAACCTCCAACGTCAAGTGTTACATGGTGAAGCTGATGTAGGCGTCAATAAATGTGTGTCGGCTAAAGCATCATTAGCACAACTCAACAGTGATATTAACATCCATGTTATTCAAAACCGTCTTGAATTAAGTGACTATGTTGAGCTTATTCAGCCCCTGGATATGGTACTAGATTGCACGGATAACTTGGCTAGCAGGAACACTCTTAATCAGGCTTGTTATCAGGCAGGTACGCCTTTGGTGTCAGGCGCAGCTATTCGTATGGAAGGCCAGCTGATGAGTATAGTGCCGCAACAACACTCTGCCTGTTATGCTTGTATCAGCGCTTACTTTGGCGAGCAAAATTTAAGTTGTGTAGAGTCCGGCGTGATGTCACCTGTGGTAGGTGTTATTGGGGCGATGCAAGCATTAGAGGCAATTAAAGTGTTGTGTGACTACGGACAAAGTCACGTTAATAAATTGATGCTGTTCGATGGCATGACCTCTACTTGGCAGACCTTTAAAGTGCCTAAAAAAGTCAACTGCACCGTGTGTGGTTAATAAGCACGTTTCCTTTCACCTTTAGGACGTGACCAATCCATATTATGGTTAAAAGTAATAGAAACTCGACCTAAGTAAAATACAAATGTAACAAACGATAGCCTTGTTCTTTAGCCTAGATTTCAGCTGCTTTTATGCCTTCCTCTGCATTTGTTAACGCTATAAATCCAATATCTTCCATAACGCCGTAAGCCGCAGGTAAAACCAGCAGCACTAACATGGTTGACGTCAACATACCAAACACGATACTGGTCACCAATGGGATCAATACTTGTGCTTGTAAACTGGTTTCTAATAGCAGTGGTGCCATACCCGCAATAGTGGTTACTGAGGTCAGGAAAATGGCACGAAAGCGGTCATGCACCGCCTGACTGGCTGCATCATGTAACACCATGCCTTCCTTAACGCGGTATTTAACAAATTCAACCAACAAAATGGAATCATTCACCACCACACCTGCCAGTGATACAAAACCAATCATGCTTGGCATAGTGAAATCGAGTCCCATAATATAGTGACCCAATATAGCGCCAATCAATGCCAGTGGAATATTTAGCATCACCACTAATGGCTCTCGGTAATTTTTAAACTGCCAACTCAATAATAAAAACACCCCAGTAAGCGCTAGAAAAAACCCCATAAATATTGAATTGTTGGTTTGGGTACTGCTTTGTATTTCACCTTTTATATAGATTTTTAGGTTGGGGTAGCGTTTCTGAAGCGCAGGGAATAAACGCTTTTGGGTATCACTTAATACTTCTGCAGTGTTGGCCTTAGTAGAGTCAATATTACCCAAAATATTTACCACACGTTGATGGTTAACATGACCAATACGCGCGTAATCCCGGTCTTGCGTTATGGTGGCGACACTTACCAAAGGTATGCTTTGTCCGGTTTTCGAAAAGATAATCATGTCGTCAAAATCAGCAAGGGCATATTCAAGACGGCTGTCTAATTTAACGTTAATTTCATAGGCTTCTCGACCTTGGTAAATATCGTTCACTTTTGCTCCTTGATAGGCTGAGCGTAACTGTGCCGAAACCATTTTCGCATCCACTCCCGCTGCAAGTGCACCCGGTAATAAGGTCACTTTGTATTGCGGTTTACCCGGACGTAAATCATCAAGAATATTGGACACACCCGGGTAACCGATTAACCAGTTTTGAATTTCATAAGAGGCTTTGGATAACTCACTAAGATCATCACCACTTAACTGAATTTCAATAGCACGTCCACTGGGCCCAAATGAAGGCTCTTTAAATTGTAGGCTGATGATGCCTGGCACTGCCCCCGTATTTTTACGCCACGCCCAGGTATAATCTAGCAGTGATGTATGCCGTAATTCAGTGTCTAACATATCGAGACTGACGGTGGCTAAGTGGGCACCGGATCCACTGGCGTCTTTATTCTCGCTATAAGCAACTTGGATATTTTTAATTAATGGGGCTGACTCATTTTCCTGAAATTGCTGCTGTGTTTTACGTGCGGCTGCGATGAGTTTTTCAACCAAGGCTTCAGTCTTCGCCAGAGGTGTTCCTTGTGGATAGAGAACACGGGCTTCAAGCCTATTACCCTCCAGATCAGGGAACGCTTTGAATTTGATCGTGCCTGTTGCCAACATTCCGATAGAAAGTATAAACAACGCAAAAGCAATGCCTACCGTCATGTAGCGATAGGTAATGGCTGTTCGGGCAAACGCTGTAAAGTGGTCGCGAAGTGCTAAGAAATTAGCATCGAAAATAGTGCGCCAATGTGGTGTCTTTTTTCCATGCGAATGCTTTAAAGAATGGGTTAAGTGATGGGGCAAAATAAGAAAGGCTTCGAGTAAACTAATGGTCAAAACAGCCAGTAATACCACAGGCAGCACCCCCATTACTTGGCCCATATCGCCTGTCATAAATAACAAACTGCCAAATAATAAGGCGGAGGTTAGAAACGACGAAAATACACCGCGGGCGACTTTTTGTGTACCTGAAATTGCGGCTTCCATGGGCGTTTTGCCATGGTTATATTCATCAGAGATACTTTCAGACAGGACAATGGCATCATCCATCAAAATACCGATGGCCATTAACAGGGCAACCATTGAGATCATATTGATGCTGATACCTAGTATGCTCATCACGGCTAACCCACCTAAAAAAGAAACGGGTAAGCCTAGTGCAATCCAAAAGGTATAGCGGTAATTAAAGAATAAAAAAAGCGCCAACGTTGCCAGCAGCAGACCTTGCCATGCATTTTTTAATATTAACTGCAGGCGATCTTTAACAATACTTGCCGCATCTTGAGTCAGTGTGAGCTTGGTACCATCGGGTAAACGTGCATTTTCTTGAACAACAAATTCTTTTACCGCATCAAAAATGGTGATGGTGTCATCGCGGGTGTTTTTATTGACTTTTAGCAATGCAGCTTGCTTACCATCAAGCTCTACCCGTTCTTCTACATTTTCAAATTGATCGACAATGGTGGCAATATCACCTAAGCGTATTTCCCCTCCTTTGTCAGTGTTAATAATGACCAACGACGTCAGCTCAGCTACTGTTTTACGCGCATTGTCAAAGCGAATTTGATACGCCGTATCTTTGGACTCGAGGACTCCTACAGGCAGATCCAATGCCTGTGATTGAATCAAATCAGCAATATCTTGAATGCTTAAATTGTACTTAAGCATCGCCTCAGGTGTGACTAAAACAGTCAATTGATGGGTAGAAAAACCCGAAATGGACACAATGGGGACTTGCGGTAAAGCCAGTAAGTGATCGCGGTAATACTCTGCTAGCATTTTGAGTTCCGGCGAGGAGAGGTTTTTTGCGGTTATCGCTACCGTGACAACAGGTTCAGTGCGACCTAATTCCATGATCACCGGGTCTTCGGTGTTTTGTGGAAACGTTATGATGCCGTCCACCGCAGATTTGATGTCATCAATAAACTGGCGTATGTCTCCATCTTCCTGCATCTCCATGGTGAGCATGCCCATGTTATCCCGTGCTTCACAGCGCTGCTCTTTGGTGAAACCAATGCCATCTGTGGCATCTTCCAAAGGGTGACAAATTCCTTCTTCCACATCAGATGGGGAAGCACCAGGATAGGCAACAGTCACCTGCACCTGATTAAGGTCTATCTTGGGGAAGGTTTCTTTATTTAAGCTAGGCAGGACGACTAAACCCACGGCGATGATCGCCCACATTAAGATGTTGGCGGCTGTGGGATGACAGACAAAATAGCGGATCACTATTTTGAGCCCAAAGCGAGTGCGGCTATTTCTTTTTGGAGTGCATCAGATTCAATCAGCTCAAGTTTAATGCCTTCAATAACGGGTACAATATCACTGGTGATAATTTTATCACCCTCTTTGAGGCCCTGTTTAATCACCACTAACTGGCCTTGTGAATAACTAACTTGAACAGGGCGTATGGATAGCGTGTTTTGCTTACTGACCACATAAACACGACTCTCATGCAGGGCTTTGCGTGGGATCACTAACAAATCTCTAGGTTGAGCTAGAAATTCTACCGAAGCATACATGCCTTTGAGCAAGGGGGGACGCACACCAGGGATGACACCTTCATAAGGCTTATTAACGGCAACAACCATACCTAACGTGTCGCGCGTAGGGTCGACGGACTCACTTATCCTCAGTAACACGCCATCCCATACAGTTTTTATATCCCCCCCCACAATACGCACTTTTGCCTCTAAGTCCCACTGTGCGACCGCTTTTTGCAAATTGGCACTACCCTGAAAGTTGACTAACTGCGTGCTATCGTTATCGTTCATTGTCGTCGCGAGAGGGCGCACATGTTTGATGGGTAATTGTGCATTAATTTCTACCGCCTCCATTCCCAAGGCTTCAAATAGCAGCGCACCTGCAGCCACAAATTCTCCTACATCTACTGAAACAGATCCTATTCGAGCATCAAAAGGGAGTACGATTTCGGTCCGTATCAGGGAATCTTCACTTTGGTCAACCTGACTCTTTGATTGTTTGATTTGGGCGTGTATTGACGCTTTGCGGCTTGCGTAAGTATCTACTTTACCTTGTAGGTCTTGCACAGTAGAACTCAGTTGCAGGACTTTTTGTTCTTCAATAGCCAGCTGGTTTTTTGCCAGTGTTCGCGCCTTTACAAGCACCTTGACTCTTTCAAGCTCTGCTAATTCTAAATTTAAATTTTGTTGTGCAATTTGCAATGAACGTTTCGCACTTTTTTCTTCTGCTTCTATTTGCTGCAACGAAGACTGGCTGCTTGCCAAGCCTGCTTTACTCGAATCCAGTGAAATCTCAAAGGTGGTGGTTTCTATCTTTAGAACCGTTGTACCTTTAGATAAACTCCCCCCTGATTTTAGCTCAGGGTGTATATAGCTAATTTTGCCGTTTACTTCAGATTTAGCCTTTAGCATCGTTGCTGGCTCAACATTGCCATAAGCCACAGCACGCGTGCGAAAGGGAATGTATTTAACGGTTAACACTTCAACTGTTTTTACCGGAAACTCAACATTTTGATGCTCAATGGCTTGCTTGGACTTGAACTGTATAAACACAAAAACTAATGCAGCAGCAATAATAAGGGGTAAAAATATAAAGTTTTTCAGTCTATTTTTCAGTCTGTTTTTCATCATTGACATGTTTTACTAAGATTAATTCGGTGATCGCTCGCGACATAACATAACTTTTTATCTGACCTGCCACTGGCGTCTTGTATAAAAGTCTGTGTGTGGATCATCAATCATCATCTTTTAGTAGAAGGATTAAAGCTTGGTTACACATTAATCGATATAAACAAAAGGCAGCTTATTCAAATCTGACCTACGAGTATTGATGGGTATCAATTAGTTCTAATTTTCAATCAGTATCAAGATGTTTGTTGATAATGTTTACGAGGCATTAGAAATAAGTGCGCTAGCACAGCTATGCAAATAGCTTAATTATTGTTGGGGTGATGTGGGGTAGTTTGCACGCAGTCTTAAAAAATTATATTAATATTTCAACTTAATCTGAAAGGTCCTCATCGTAGTCATAACGGCCGGTGATTATCTGATAAATCAGCGTTTCTGACCACGCAGATTAGAAATAGTGGATATATCACACCAGCCCCGTTAGGCTTTTTGATTAAGCATGGCGTTAAAAAGCTAGTAGGCTTGCATAAGACCTGTTTCTGCCAACATCTGCACACTTTTTAAGCGCGCTTGCATATCATGTATGGGCATAGACACGATGACTTCGTCTACGTTAGTGGCTTCAATAAATTGGCTGAGTTTATCGGTGACCGTCTGCTTTGAGCCCACCATGGCGTAGCGTAAGATATTCGATAACATGGCTTGGTCTGCTGCAGTACAGATGGTTGATATATCATCTACTGGTCTGGCAAAAGCTCGGTTCGCCCCTTTACGCATGTTCATAAATTGTTGTTGTACTGACGTAAATAGATATTGGGCTTCTTCGTCACTATCGGCAACCACTGCCATCAGCCCTGCCATCATATGAGGCTGTTGGGATTGCTCTGACGCTTGAAAGCTCGACCGATAAAGACTGATTGCGTCGAACAGTTGATCCGGCGCAAAGTGAGAAGCAAAAGAGTAGGGTAGACCAAAGTGTCCTGCTAATTTAGCACTGTATAAACTTGATCCTAACAACCAAATGGGAATGTGTGTATTCGCCCCAGGAACAGCAATAATATTTTGCCCTGATTGCGGTGCGGCTAGATAATGTTGGAGTTCACGAATATCTTCAGGGTAATTTTCTGCATCAGCATTGAGATTGCGTCGTAATGCTCTAGCGGTTGCCATATCTGTTCCGGGTGCACGCCCTAAACCTAAGTCCACTCTGCCTGGAAACAAGGTTGCCAATGTACCAAATTGTTCTGCAATCACTAAAGGAGAATGGTTGGGTAACATCACCCCGCCTGAGCCTATTCTAATTTTAGATGTAGCGGCGGCAATATGTCCCAACACCACGGCTGTCGCAGAGCTAGCCACGCCAAACATGCCATGATGCTCTGCTAACCAAACACGGTTGTAACCAGATTGTTCTGCCTGTATCGCCAGTTTACGGGAATTATCAAGTGCGTCGGCAATACTTGAACCTTCAGCAATAGGGGCAAGATCAAGCAGTGAAAATGGTAATGGCATAGATAACCTGATGGATATAATATAATTGAATTAACATTATCATAAGTGCATCAGGCGAGCTGTTATTTTCATATTTTTTGATGATCACTTAATTTTTTCTGAAGACAGAATAGTGCTTTTTGCTCAATTATATCAAATCAATAAAGGATTGGTTTGTTACATTGTGTCTCGCTGATTTTCTGGCTTGGCTATGATGAATGCGTCCAGTTGATTACAGTTTTGGTAGGCATTCATGATTTTGGGGAATAACGTTATATCAACCTCGAATCGCAGCGCGTTGTAGACCTGAGGGATCAAATAAACATCTGCGAGGGTGGGCTGTTCGCCAAAACAATATTGTGTTTTATCTAACAGGGTTTCCAATGCTTCAAACCCTATGACTATCCAGTGTTGATACCAAGCTAATTTTTGCTCACTGTCTACTGTTAGAATTTCGGTTAGATAATTGAGTACCCGTAAATTGCACACAGGGTGGATGTCACAAGCAATCATATCCACAAAGCTTTGCATTTTTGCTGCCTCAAAGGGATCAGTCAGTATTAATGTAGAGTTAGGATATAAAGCATCTAAGTAACTCAAAATAGCACCTGATTGAGCTAAAAATTGCCCTGTATCGGTTTCTAAACATGGCACTAACCCTTGTGGTTGTTTCGTTAAGTAGTCAGTGCTTTTATGTTCTTTTTTTAGCAGATTGACTGGCTCGATACTATGCTCAATCTGCTTTAGATTTAAGGCTATTCTGACTCGGTAAGCTGCAGATGAGCGATAGTAACTATATAGTTTCATGTTTAAGGCCTATACCTTTGCTGGCAAAACAGTCGCAACCACTTCCCCAAAACCAATTCTGACTGCGCCTTCTTTACTGCAAGAAGCACGCATTATGATACTGTCACCATCTTCTAAGAAGGTGCGTTTTTCGCCATTGGGTAGGTCAATAGGGGTTTTGCCACCTTTACTCAATTCAATTAACGATCCGGCTTCTTCATATGTTGGCCCAGATTGCGTGCCTGAACCTAAAAGATCGCCCGAACGCATCGCACAACCATTGCTCGCATGATGGGTTATTAGTTGTGCAGGGGTCCAATATGAATATTTAAAATTAGACTTTGATAGTTGCGCCATCGGTTGCTTGTTTTCAAACATCGCTTGGGTCTGTATAAAACAACTTAAGTCGATATCTAGACCGCCATTTTGAGTATTCTGCTCACTGCTTAAGTGTGGCAATGGCTGAGGATCTGTTTTTGGGCGCTTGAAATTGCTGCGATAGGGCGCTAATGCTTCCATGGTGACTATCCACGGTGAAATAGTCGAGGCAAAACTTTTCGCTAAAAATGGCCCTAATGGCTGGTATTCCCACGCTTGAATATCTCGCGCCGACCAGTCATTAAAAATACACACGCCAAACAGATGTTTCTCGGCGTTTTCGATGTTTATCAGTTCGCCCATCTGGGTGCTTTTACCTACGAACAAGCCCATTTCTAATTCGTAATCTAAACGCTTACAGGGGCCAAAACTAGGCTCTGTGGCATCAGGTGCCTTGGTTTGCCCTACTGGACGGTGAAACGTTTGGCCAGAGATGCCAATGGTAGAAGAACGGCCATGATAACCAATCGGTATCCATTTATAGTTAGGTAATAATGGGTTATCTGGGCGGAACAATTTTCCTATAGCGGTGGCATGATATAGGGAAGTATAAAAATCAGTGTAATCGCCAATCTGACAAGGCATACCAAACTCTATCTCATCTTGAGCAATCAAGATTGGCGTTAATGTATTTTGTAATGGGGAGTCTGTGCGTAGTGCTTTAGATAATGCCAGTCTTAGTGCAGAGTTGGCTTCAACACCTAAGTTCATTAAAGCATTTAAAGTCGTTTGGCTGGCGGCTTCTAATGCTGTTTGAGCACTGCCACTGAAGAGGTTCATTTTTGCTACAGCGGCTAAATCAAGCACGTTATTACCAATGGCCACGCCGCCTCTTAAAGCTTCTTCTTGCCCCTTACGCTTAAATATAGAAAAAGGTAAGTTCTGAATAGGAAAATCACTATCACTATTGGCAGAACTAACCCAACTGGTAAGGTCGATATCATGTGTTTCGTTGATCATTAGCATATTTTTTTCTCTCAATTATTTATTCACATTAAGCTCGTAGCTAGAAACTCGCAGCTGCTCTTAAGCTTTCCCATCAAAATGTTTTTTTAGATTTCCCCAACAACCGAGGTAGTTTTTTTGCCTCGTTGCTGTGTGTAACGCAAATTCTGTCGGTGCAATCACATAACGCGACTCAAACATAAACGCTAAGGTACTAGCGTATTCCTGTGGCGTAAGCTGGTTATTGGATGCTTTTTCAAATACCACAGCTTCTGGTCCATGGGGTGTCATGCAGTTATGCAAACTCATACCGCCGGGTTCAAAACCTGTTTCTTTTGCGTCATATACGCCATGGATCAACCCCATAAATTCACTCATCACATTACGATGATACCAAGGTGGCCTGAAGGTATTTTCAGCCACCATCCAACGGGGAGGGAAAATGACAAAGTCCATATTGGCGGTACCTGCGGTATCTGATGGAGAAGTGAGTACCGTAAATATGGAGGGATCAGGATGATCAAAACTCACTGTATTGATCACATTAAAACAGGATAAATCGTACTTATAGGGAGCACTATTGCCCACCCATGCCACTACATCTAGTGGGCTGTGACCTAACTGAGCTTGATACAACTCACCCATAAACTTAGTGACTAAACAACTGGCTTGTTCTGTGTCTTCAAACCATGCCACCGGATAGTGAAAGTCACGTTGATTAGCAAGTCCGTTAGCACCTACTGGGCCTCTTTCTGGCAAGGTAAAAGGCGCACCGTAATTTTCACAAACGTAACCACGGATGGGCTCATCAATAGGGTCTATTTGAAATTTTATGCCTCGGGGGATCACCATTATTTCGCCAGGTTTTACTTTGAGCAATCCTAACTCTGTGCGAGCTATTAATTCACCTTGCTGTGGCACCACCATTAACTCGCCATCTGCATTGCAAAAATAACGATTTTCCATGCCCTTATTGGCTGAATAAAGATGAATGGCGATGCCAATATGGGTATTCGCATCACCATTGGCAGCGATAGTGGTGAGCCCATCAATAAAGTCTGTGGGGGTTTCGCAAATAGGTTGTGCGTCCCAGCGCATCACATTGGGTGGACATGGTGGGCCAGACAAAGGGGCGGTGCGTAGCAAACCTTTATCAATAGGAGAATAATCCTCCATACTGATTGATGGCCGAATACGATACATCCATGTGCGGCGATTTTCATGTCTAGGGGCAGTAAAGGCGGTGGTACTAAATTGTTCTGCATACAAACCGTACGCACACTTTTGTGGATTAAACTGACCAATCGGTAACGCGCCTTGCAACGCTTCAGATTCATGTTCATTGTTAAACCCATGGGAATAACAAATATTATTTGGCTCAATCATCGATTTATCCCGAAGCATCTTTTTACATATACTCTCATATGAAACTATATGGCTGTTACTATCAACCTTTATTCAATTTGGTTGTGTTGTATTTTATTCTTTACGAAGAACAGTTAGCTAAGAAAATATGAAAAATGATGACATAGATAATGACTGCATAGAAAAGGCACAAATTGATTCAGTGCAACTGAATCAATTTGTGCCTTACAGAATGGTGCAACTGGCATCGAATATAAGCTTGGCATTATCAAAAATTTATAAACAAACATTTGATATCACCATTCCGGAGTGGCGTGTGTTGGCGCAGTTAGCCGAACAACAAAAATTGTATTCCAAAGACATTGGTGAAATCACCTCTATGGATAAGTCCAAAGTATCGAGGGCTGTGAAGGCTTTAGAAAGTAAAGACTATTTGATAAAACAAACAGACAAAAAGGATAACCGCGCGGTTTACCTATCTTTAAGTGTTAAAGGCCAGAGCCTGTATCAAAAAATCGCACCTAAAGCGCTACAATGGGAAAAGCAATTTATTAGTGTATTGGAAGCCAGTGAACACAGAAATTTAATGAAGGTTTTGGATAAGTTAGACAAACAAGTTTTGTTGATGGGTGATGATTAAATCGGGGTATAAATATATCAGAGCTTGACCTCAGTTGTTTTAATATGTAACCGAGGTGATGCGTCTGTAGTAGCTGCATAAAAGTCTTGTTGAATGCCTCCTTGTGTGACCGAGACCGTTAGAGAATTCCCTTTTTTAACCGTTTAAATACCGAATTCGCGATGAAAAAGGTATCTAACGGTGAAAATCGAGCGCCACCTCAGATAAGTCTATTTGAATAAAAGCAAGTTCATCATCATAAAAAATTGCAATCCTCAGAGCTGTTTTATTTATCTGCGGAGACCCTTTTTTTGAATTCTTAATTACGTAAAAGCGGTGAGTAATAGAGGATATTTCGCCGACAGACCAGGTATTATGATGTAGAAGGGATATTGATATACACAATATAATGACGTTTTATTTTACCAATACTTAAAGTAAAATTAATCATATTTTAGATTATAATTTATAAAGTGTGGGTATTGTTTTAAGTGATATTAGTGTGAAATAACCCCCCTAAAGGAGGGCTTCAACCAACAACTGACAAAGGAAATTCCTGTCTTTAATATTATTGAGGGCTTCCAATAAATTCAATTAACTCCCAAATATCTGTGTACCGAAATCCATCGGGGTCATATTTGCTCATTTCAGATTTCGATATAATTTCATCAATCTCTTCACTTGAAACAACATCCATTGGAGATAAAGCTCTTAGAGCACTCGACAAATCTTTATAGTGATCGTAGGTGAGAACACTTGACTCGTTCATACCCTTTGGATGTACTCTTGCTAAAATTCCCCAGCCTGTTCTTGCTCCCTCTTTGCCTAAATTCTTCTTAAAATATGGCATCCATAAGTTTAAATTTTCATTAATAAATCCATTCAAGTCCTTTGGTTTTGCCAAATTCCAAACTGCATATTTAAATTCTCCCATTGGAAGCTCAGAAACTAATTTATATGTATCGTTATGAAGTGTTTTAGAAATATCATTAGTTGAAGCAAGTGCTGGGTTAAACCCTAGGATTTCCTCAGCATTACTCCATATTTTCATTTGAGCTTCATACTGCTCAAAGCTTTTATATACTTGAACAAAGGCGTGAGTTGGTAGTGATTCATTATCTACACGGCCATAAAGTCTAAAAAATGCAGATACTGACATATCTCCATTTTCAATAGCATTTTTCTTGATTTTAGACCAATGTTCTGTTTCTAAAGCTTCAAATTCAGCTACATTCTCTGAAGCAACGTATCTATATTGTATATGAACAATATTTTGAGCAAACGTTGACGTAGTAAATACTACAGCCAATAACAATAATAACTTTTTCATTTTGATCCTTTTTAATTGAATATTTATTAAGCTTACATGCATAAATATATAGATGCGAAGATACTATAAATAAAACAGCATTATATCTGAAGTGGTCAAGTCATTTTGGCCACGGGTTTGTAGTATTTTCGATACCGATATTCCGATTCATTTGGTGTCAATCCACCATTATATGAATGCGGCCTAAACTCACTGTAATAGCCAATAATATAATCATTGATACCGTGCTTAGCTTCACTAAAACTACAATAGCCAGTTGTTGGTATCCATTCTGTTTTTAAGCTTCTAAAAAAGCGTTCCATTGGACTATTATCCCAGCAGTTTCCTCGTCGGCTCATACTTTGCGTTAATCGATATCGCCATACTAGCTGCCTAAATTGGCGACTTGTGTAGTGACTTCCTTGATCGCTATGGTACATCACCTCTTTAGGTCTTCCACGACTTTCAAATGCCATGGTCAACGCCTGACAGGTTAAATTACTATCAGGCGAATGACTCATCGCCCAACCAACGGGTTTTCTTGCAAATAAATCCATGACGACCGCTAAGTAAGCCCATCGGTTGCCTGTCCAAATATACGTCACATCGCCGCACCACAATTGATTAGGCTCAATGACGGCAAATTGCCTATCCAATATGTTCGGGATAGCCACATGCTCTTTAGTCGCCTTCTTGTAGGCATGTTGCGGTAGTTGGCAACTGACTAAATTCAACTTCTTCATGATATTACTGGCACGATAACGAGATAAAGGGAAACCATTGTCGGTTGCCATAATCGCTATCGTTCTTGCGCCCGCTGAGCCGTTGCTTTGCCGATGCACTTCTTTCACCTGGCCGTACAATTTAGCGACCTCTGGTGATAAGCGTCTATCTCGCCCAAGCCAATATTTGTAGGTGCTGCGGTGGACTCCAAATACCTCACATAGCACTTTTATCGAATAACGGCGTTCATCACTCTGACTCAGTTTCTCTACTAGAGAGAGTTGTTCATGGAGTCCGACATCAACAGAGCGGTAGCCTTTTTTAATATTTCCTTCTCAAGCTCAGCTCGCGCAAGCTTCTTCTTTAAATCCTTTATTTCTAGCTGGTCAGGCGTCATTGGGGTTTGCTCAACTCTCACGCCTTTACGTTCTTGTTGAAGTTGTTTTACCCACTTTCCTATCGTTGAAAAACCAACCCCCATTGCCTTAGCGGCTTCGTCGTGAGTGTAACTTTGATCAACAACCAGTTGTGCTGTTTCCAATCTAAATTCAGGACTAAAAGTCCGTCTTGTTCTTTTGCTCATCTTTGGCACCTAATCTTGCTATGCAAATAGCATAACATCTCTAGTTAGGTGGCCAAATTAACTATGCCACTTCAGTATCTCCGTTGCCTTTCAATTTCCTCTGTTCGTAGTTTTGGTGCCGTATTGTCGCAATGGATTACCCAAGCACGTACATGGCCAAAAGGCCTATGTTAATCGGTCAACTGACTAAAACGGAATTAAGCATGTCTACCTGACATGCGCCAATCCAACACATTCAGAGGGAAATATTATGTCTTACCCAAAACTCAAGTGGTTGTTATCACTCACACTAATAGTCGTAACGGCATCATGGACGACACATGCTGCCTTAGTTAAAAAAATGAGTCTATCGGAAATGGTAGGCAATGCAGACAAAGTGTTCCGCGCTACTGTAATGAGCAAGGAGCCTGGTTCTTTACAAGCCGGCGGCGGTGAGTTGTCTACTATTATTTACACCCTGCGCATTGATGATCCAATAAAGGGCGATTTTGGTTCAGGAAAAGAGGGACAAGTTCTTCAATTTATTATGCTTGGCAGCATGAAATCATCGCTTGTTGTAGGCACTCAAAAACGTTTGACCAACTTGCAAATTAACCCCGATCTGCAGTTAGGCAGTGACTATGTGTTATTTACCACCGCGCGCAGTTCGGTTGGTTTATCGACTACTGTTGGCCTTGGGCAAGGCTTATTTCACTTATCCAACGACAGCAATGGTCGCGACATGGTTGTTAATAGTTTAGGCAATCAAGGACTTTTCTCTGGTCCTGTGAGCTACGATGACCTCAAAGCCGCCATTTTCACTAACTTAAATTAAGGAGCGCAGCATGAACACTTATACATCTCATGGTTTGCGAGCCACAGCATTAACCTTCGCCATATTGGCCAGTTCCAGCGTCTTAGCGGGTGGCCCAATTGCAGACTGTCAACCAGGTCAACCCTTTGTATGGGGTAGTGGTGGCAGTAATATTCCTTTTAACCCAGATCAGGGTGACCTAGGTCCATTAAGTAATGCGGCAGCGGTCACCGCCGTCAACGATGCTTTTGCTGTTTGGCAAGCAACAGCGACTTCCTCCGCTACTTACAGTAACAACGGCTTATTGCCTGTGGATGTGGATATCAGTAACTTTAGCCCCTATCTAAATGCCGCTGCGCCTGACGGCTTATCGGCTATTGTATTTGACGATACTGGTGCAATATTTGATCTGCTGTTTGGCCCGGGATCTGGCATTCTCGGCTTCGCAGGTCCTGAATGGGGGACCCCTGCCACATGTACCATCACCGAGGGCCTTTCCTTTCTCAATGGCCCCTCTTTTGTTGACCCCACTGCTGCGCTGGATGTAATGGTACATGAGTTTGGGCATTATTCTGGCTTAGGTCACACAGTGGTCAACGGCCAGTTGTTTATTGGCGCGGGTGACACTTCAGGGGCTGGCACAGACGATCCCTATGGCATCCCCGATCCCTCTGCTGAGCCTATCGAAACCATGTACCCTTTTTATTTTGGACCAAATACAGGTACACAAAATTTAAATCAGGATGATATGGCCTCATTATCAACCCTGTATCCTGATGCGAGCTTCGTTACCACAGGAAAGATTAGCGGCAAGATTTTACTTGCCAATGGTGTGATCCCAGTGACCGGGGTCAATGTCATCGCTCGTAATGATGCCAACCCTTTCTATGATGCGGTCTCTGCTATTTCAGGAGATTTTGGTGTCGATGGAGAATACCAGATTGAAGGGCTGACACCCGGGGCAAATTACCGGGTATATATAGACCAGATCCTTGCGGGAGGCTTTTCTACTGTGCTCAGCGGCCCCTTTCCGGGACCAGAGGAATATTACAATTTGACCGAGTCTAATAACTTAGATTCTGCCGACCCGGTCTCCGCATTCGATTTTGTGCAACCCAATAGTAGTGATGTCGATATTATCTTCAATGCGCCGGCACCGGGTGACCCTCTGCTGGTCGGTGATGATGGTTCAGTCAATCTGGCCCTACCTTTTAGCTTTGAGCTATGTGGTATGGCATTCTCATCTGTCTCGGTCAATGCTAATGGAAATCTGACCTTTGGTGCGCCCAACGGCGACTTCTCTGAGAGCAGCGCCGAAATGCTCAGTGGACCACCTCGCATCGCGGGTTGGTGGGATGATCTCAATCCCGCTAATGGCGGTACGGTCAGTTACCAACAAAGTAAAAACAGCTTTACGGTAAGTTGGGACAGTGTGCCTGAGTATTTTAGCTCGGGTGCTAATAGCTTTAGCATCAACTTGCGCCGAGCTAATAATGGTATTGATATTGAATACGGCGATATGACGTCTTTAGATGCTTTGGTGGGGGTGTCCTGTGGTGCAACCGTTACCTCTGGGATGGAAGGCACGTCAGATCTGAGCGAGTATAACGGTCGTATAAATTTGCATAACAGTCCAGCGAAATTCGAATTATTTTATGCCGTCAATGGCAATGATTTGGCCAATAGTCAGCTGCGCTTTAACGGTACCACTACCTTCAACGACAACTGGGCAGGCAAAAATAATAGCTTTAGAAAGGCCCGTAGCCTTAATCTGCCCTTTAGCAGTGCCGATGTAGGTCGCTTTACCGAGATAGAGCCCATTGGAAATGACATAGACTGGTACCGATTTGAAACTAAGGGTGACAAAGCGCTCAGTATTGAAATTACTGCAGGTCCTCTGGACTCACTTATTGCCCTGTTTGATAATAGTGGCAATCTGATTATCACGGATGATGATGGTGGTAGCGGTATCTTGTCAAAAATTCTCGCCTTGGACTTACCTGCTGGACGTTATTATCTGGCGGTTACAACCTTTGCCGATCTAGATTTAATCGGTGCCGGAAGCAGTGGAGGCAGATACGTGTTAGAAATCGACGAGAGTAACAATGTGCCGTTAACTATGGGGGATGACAATTCGATTGAACTCCCATTGGGATTTACCTTTTCTTTCAACGGAGTAGATTATACCACTGCCTTTGTTAATTCTAATGGCAACATGACCTTTGGTACTGGCGACACGGATTTCAGTGAAAGCATTGGTGAACTGCTAAGCGATCAACCGAGGATAGCGCCACTATGGGATGATTTGTCGCCGAATAATGGTGGTAACGTCAGTTATGCTCAAGAAGCTGGAAGTTTTATTCTGAACTTTGATAGCGTGCCCGAATTTGTTAGTACGGGTGCCAATAGCTTTACTTTGACCCTACGTGCTGACGGTAGTTATACCATTGAATATGGTGCTATTTCTGCACTTGATGGCTTAGCAGGTAGCTCACCAGGTGGTGGCGTAACGGATCCGGGAGCGAGTGATCTTAATGCACTGGGCAATTTCTTAGCCAGTGGAACCCATTATGAATTGTTCGACGCGGTAAATCCAAACGACCTCAGTGGAGTTGTGCTGGAGTTTACACCTTAAATAACGGAGATGTTTTGGCCAGCGGCGGCCATTTTTCTGCCGTCTGCTGGCACTCATTACACCATTCGAACTTATTACCTGATGGGCGATGATGCTCAAAACATTCCTACCCTTAAACTCGTCAAGAACAAAATAAAGTTACCAAGTTTTTTTCTTATAGAGCTTTACATTCTATTCATTTATTGTTCGCAAATCCTTTCATAAAAAGCTGTAGTCAAGCCTATTTATCATCAATTTAAAAATACGACACTACTTTGATATTGCCCTAAACCTAAATAGCGGTGACATTGACTACCTGGCTTTGGATGGACAGGAAGACGCTCCAATGTTACAAATTCAGGTGTATTCCATTACTTGTCGCATCGCTACAGGTAAACAGCAAGGACGAAAGGTCTTTACCTTACAAACTATTGCATCTCTGGCAGAGTAAAGGCTTGCGTCAGGCTTTGCCTCAAAAGTGGCAGGCTTCAGTCTCCATGCAGGTGTCATGAGAAGCGCACAGAATAGGTGTAAATTCGAGTGACCGTGCCGTTATATTACCCGCTTTTGGGTATCAGAAAAAAGGTTGGCAATAACGACTTACGGCAAGGTGCGCTACGAACTCAAAACATCTTACAGCAGTTGCAGAGACAGGCATCCTAATTTGCTAAAACTTAAGCTTCTTGCTCTTGAATCGCTATGACTACGAACGGCTGTAATTGGCACATAGCTCTCTGTCAGATTGGGTTAAATTCTATTATTAATGTTTGTCACAGTACTGACTATTTCAAGTTATCCTATTGCATTTAAGCGACTACCCATTTCTCTTTTAACACCAGCAAACTAATCTATGTAACTGAGTTATTCAAAATAGGAAATGGGGTCAAATTTAAACATTTATAGTTATTAATCTTCATACTTTGTTTAGCTATCAATACTATTTAAATTTATATCACTGCTATATTGTGGTAGGTGTTGTTCGTTTATAAGGAAAGTGTGCAATGACTCCCCGTGTTTGGAATCGTCTGTTTTTAAGGGTTTTATGCTTTATTTCAGTATTAGTCAGTCCTGTGTGTTTTGCATTTAGCCAAACAGTTCTCGATCAAATACTTGAACAAAGCCCTGACACCATGAAAATTGGACTAATGGCGTTAGTTGCCGTGTTAGTTTTTTTATTATTGCTTGTCATTTTCACTAAGATTCAACTGGGTAGCGCCCGTAAAGAACAAAAAGAATCCTACAATACCTCAGCAGATAAACAATCCTTACTTAATGACTTTAAAGTGGGCATGTTGCACATCAATCAGGCCGGTGAGATTATTTTTGCCAATCGAGTTGCCGCATTTTTTCTGGGCAGTAAAGAGGAAAAATTAATGAATAGACCTCTGATTGAGGTCTTTGATAATGCGCTGCAAGGAACAATAAGTGCGGCTTTAACATCTAATCAGTATGTGGCTATGCAAACGTATGTGGCAGCGAGTAAACGTCATTTGCATTTAGGATTCACTCAGCAGTCCGATATTCATCATGGTATAGCCAGTGTAATTTCTCTTGCTGATGTCAGTAATTATCAGCATCAAATAGACCAACAGTCTTCTCACCTAAACAGCTTAAATCAAGGATTACAACAAAGTGGCTTAGCCAAGCTCACTATCAATTTTGATGACAATACCTTTACCTCAGATCAGCTATTTGCCGATTTTCTATTAGCAACCGCGCCTTTGAGTGGAGATCTCAATCAACTAAAAAAAATGCTTAACAATCATTCTGTGTATGAGTGGGAGCAGGCTTTAGAAGCCAGTAAAAAACAGCATCAAATGGATATATGTTGTGAGTTTTTACAGTTAGATGAAAACCATACAGAGAGTCTAGGCAGTGAGCCAAAAGAAAAGCAGGTTTGGAACACTATTCCCTTAAGGTTGATTGGACTCAGTAGGAATAAAAATGATGAGGGCAAAACCACGTGTTTAGATTTTATTGTTCAAAACCTGTCAGAACTGGAGCAACAAAAAAGTCTTCTACTCATTAGCCAGCAAAAAGTTAAAACATTACTAGCAACCAGTCCCAATCCTGTTTATTTGCTTGATGAACAGGGTAAATTTGTTGATTGTAACTCAGCATTTGAGATGATGTTTAAACTACACATGTCAAAAATAGAATATAAAAGTATTCAAGAATTAAACTTATTGCCAGCTGAAATCAGTCGACTTCATATAGACAATCATTCAAATTTTAGTGCTGTGAATTCAGGCCATAATAAAGAGTTTGAGCTGCAGCTTGCTGATGAGGTGAACCACACACTTAATTTAAAGTTAAAGTTCTTTTCAGATAAAAATAATAAACGCGCTGGTGTAGTAGGCGTTATTCAAGATGTGACTGAACTTAAACAGACCAAAGATAAGCTGGAACAAGAGCGAAAACATTTTATTACTATATTGGACTTAGCACCTCTTGCCGTAGCGATTATTGACGCCGAAGACCGGATTATTAGAGCCAATATCTCCATGACTGACAGATTAGACTTAAGTGAAAAAGAGCTGAAAAAACACACGTTTTATCAACTCTTTAACGACGCTAATAATGCAGCTAAGGCAGCTAAACAAGTTCATCAGACTGGGAGATTACGAGGATTTTCTGCACACTTAACAGGTAAAAATGACAAATTACATCCCAGTGAGTTACATGTCGATTTATTAAGTAAAGAAAAAAAAGAATATCTGTGCTGGATTTCAGATAGTACTAAAGAGCAGTTCCATCAAGATAAGTTTGACGGGTTGTTGCAACATAGCAGTATGCCAATGGCTGTTTTGGGTGAAACAGGCTTTAGCAAATTGAATCCCGCCGCTTGCGCATTTTTTAATATAGAAAATGAGCATCAGTTATTGGGTAGCACCCCTTTTGCCGGCGAGTTAAACCTAGACCAACAAGCATCCGAAGAACTAGAAAGACATATAACCAAGGTGAAACTGGATGGGAAGGCTAAATCATTACAATGGGAACATGAAGTGGGGCAGGTTTTATTGCCCTGCCAAGCGACCTATGTGCCTATGTATAAAGGCCAAGACTTTGATTCAATCCTATGTATTTGGACAGATTTTAGAGACTTAAAATTAGCCGATGAAGCACGTCTTGAGGCGATGAATTTACATCACGCTGCCGAGAAAGAAGTCGCACAGAAACAACAACTGTAACAAAGCAGCCAAGATCAGCTGGCGACTAAAGTGAAGAATTTAGCAGATACAGAAACAAGATTACAAACTGCTGAAGATGATTTATTCGATAAAAAAAGTGAATTCAGCGACCTACAACAGGCTCACCAAAGTGTCACTGATAATCTTCAAGCGCTTCAAAAGGATTATAATAAGAGTCGTTCTCAGCTTAGTGAGGCGCAACATGTTAACAGTGAGTTGACCATTCAATTAGAAAAGTCCACTGCTAAAGTCACTGGCTTACAGGTTCAGCGTAATCAAATTTCAGACGCTCTTCAACACAGTGATAAAAAATATAAGTTGGCTCAACAAGCGCTGATTGAAAGTGAACGTAATACTGAGAATTTAAAACAGGAACAACACAGTCAACAAACAAAAATGGATAATTTCGCGTTAGAAATTGATGAGCTTAAAGAGTCTATTGAACAAAAAGATCACCAGATTAATGAAGTTGGCGGGCAAATCAATTCACTTCAGTCTGAGTTGATGAATGCTGGCAATACCAGTGAAAAACTTCGTGAGTTATTGGTTAATCAGCGAAAGGCTAGCCAAGGAGCTGAGGAGCAACGCAGAAAACTCGAGCAGACCTATAAGATAGCCGAGTCAGAGTTATCGAATAAAGTACGCCATGTTGAACACTTGCAAAGTGAAATGCAAAAATTAGAAGATATGTCGAGTCAACAAAAAGGCGATATGCACCAGCAACAAAGCCAGTTAGTGCAAGAATTAGAGGCTAAACAACAACAGTTGCAAAACACTCAAAAAGCTTTAGATGAAACGAAGCAGTTGGCAGAACAAGAAAAGTTGGCTAAAGGGCAGCATCAAAACCAATTAGAAATATTGCAAAAAGAACTGTCTGAGATGGAACATCATAGCCAGCAACAACAGCAGAAAGTGGCAGAAACTGAAAATCAGTGGCAAGCACAGCAGCAACAAATTCAACAAGAGTTAGCCGTTAAGCAGCAGCAATTACAAGACACCGAACGCACCCTAAAACAAGCTAAAGCACAAAGTGAAACACAAAAAGCGGATAAAGAGCAACAACTGGCCCTGTTCGAAAAATTACAATCAGAACTCGCGGAAGTGGAGCAGAGTAATGCACAACAGCAAAAACAA